>JBAVVB010000106.1:0-6805 GCA_049697075.1 Nitrosotalea sp. | reverse complement strand
TGGTCCAGATCCTCAAGAGACCATACTCGTATGCAAAGATCACTTCAAAGAAGAACCATTTCAGCGCTTTGCAGTCAGGATAGAAAAATTGCGTGGGTAGACTTAATAATTCGAGCTCAAAAAGTGGCATTAAATGAAATCTGTTGTCACAGGATTACTGATTTTTGTAGTTTTGATGGGCTCAATTGCAAGCGCATATGCGCAACAACCTCAACTTGCAACATATCGTGAAACTGCCCAAGTTCTTGTTGATGAAAGAGTACAAAATCAAACTACTGCATTTATCACATTAAGTAGTACCAGTCCTCTCGAAATGCGAGTCCCTACTGCTCTGGACCAAAAAATTTCAAATGCAGCAAATGTTACATCTGTTGCAATAACTAATGCAAATTCATGTGTACTTGGAGTCACCGACCAAATATGTGTTGTAATAACCATTTATTCACCATCATTGATAGAGAGCTACAACATTACAAAAATACAAAGTACTTCCCAAGCAATTGGTGACACCTTGATCAATGATATCAATAAAGCATTTTTGTTGGATGCAACTTTCAATTCAGCTTTTGTAAATCCTAAAGGAGCATTAAGTGGAGCTCTTGGCACATCAGGATCAGTGTCTGGAAATAGAACAATATCAGTTGTGTACACCGCACCACAACAAAAGTCTTCATACTTATTTGATCAATTAACATCAGTTCTCATGCCAACACAGATACGAGATGCAGGCGGATTTTATGATGTTGCAAAGCAAATGGCCAACTCTGTCAACTCTACTGTCACTTTTGCAATAACGCCTACAGTCAGCGGTCAGTCAATCTATCAATTACAAGTATCAACACAGACACCAAACAAGGGCGAAGTTACATCCATTAGTCCCCTGGATCTTTTTGGAGTCAGCACATTAAGTAGATCATCGTATTTTAGCGGAGGCTTCTTTCCACTCAATTCACTCTTTGAGATCTCAATCATATCAAATAATTACACCACCATAACAAATCACGGAGGAAATATAGCTCCAACCACATTCCGAAACGGTCAGAAGATTCCATCAGACCTCACACAGCCAGGTTGGATATTTGAACCTGATTCAGGGCAGCAAATTACTGGGATTTACCTTTTTGGAACAACGACAGCTGTAACAAGCGATGACTTGGCACTTACATTAGGATCAGGCAGTGTATCTCAGCCTAACCAATCATTAACAAATTCTAGTACAACTAGTACCACTCAGGCAGGACCGGATTATTCAATGTATGCGCTAATAGGAATTGTGATAGCAGGTGGCGCAGCAGTCTATCTTTTCATGAAAAGAAGATAACCTAGAGTATCAAAACGGCAGCTGAAAAGACCGTTGTCCATCTGCCTTGCGGGTCGCCCACAGCACTCTGAGTTATGTTTCTTGTTTTGTATATTTGGCCTGATATTTTCCACTGTTGCTTTTTTTCATCCCAACTCTTGTTTACGTCAAATTCTATCCCCAGCGAGGATGCCAGCATCTGAGCTGCAATGTCTTCTGCGTATTCCCCAGCTTCTTTTTCTGTTTCACCAAATGAGTGATATTCAGAGAGATACCCATACTTTGTATTGTCCTTGGGCGCCGCAATTCCTACCGATGAAGCCAAAAGTCTATGCGGTTCATTGGTGTCATTTCTTGCATAGATTACAAACTGGACACTTCCAGGCCTTATCAATTTGAGGCCCTCTGCTTTGGAGACCAGTTTTGCACCAGGTGGGAAAATACTTGAAATTAGAACAATATTAGTGCCTGCGATTCCAGCATCACGTAACGCATACTCAAAGCTTGTCAGTCTGTCAGGATGTACGCCCTTACCTCTGGTAAGGAATAGTTTTTTTGCAACAAGGTCTAACACGATTCCATTCTAATTTCAGATCTTTAAAAATTTATTGAAAACAAGGAAAAATCAATTCAGGGACTGTAATGCCTGTATGATTTCCTGTCCATGCGACTCTACATTTACATCCCGAAATATCTTGGCAATTTTTCCATCTTTATCTATGATAAAGATGGATCTTTTTGCAAGTCCTACCAAATTCAGCCCAGCATAGGTCTTGCACGTAGATTTGGCAGAGTCACTCAGATGCAGATATGGAACCTTGTATTCGTTGACAAACTTCTTCTGGTCTTCAACTGTGTCTACTGATATTGCAAAAAGCTCTGCATTTTGTTCCATAATCTTAGGATAAGCACGTATGGTAGCTTCAGCCATCTGAAAGGTTTTCTTTGACGGACAGGCAAATAGATGATTTTTTGGATAAAAACAGAGTACAACGTTTTTTCTTCCTCTAAAAGAGCCTAGTTTTACAACATTGTCATCATTTGCAACAAGTTCAAAATCAGGTGCAGAATCTCCTTCTTTCATACATATGGTTTTGCATCTAGGTTTATGACTATTTTGTATTTGTATAAAATCTGAAACCTAGATTAGATATGACTTTTTGAAGGTCTTTTGATAGAGTTTTACTGCGCTGATCACTACTTTTTTTGCACTTTCAACGTTCTTCCAGCCCACAATCTCGACTTTTTTTCCTTCTAGTTGTTTGTAAACCTGGAAGAAGTGAGCTATTTCCTTCAAGTGATGTTTTTCTAGATCAGCAATGTCTTTCAGGCCAGCATATCTTGGATCATCTTTTGCTACGCAGAGAATCTTGTTGTCCATCTGGTTTGAGTCTTTCATTCGCAGCAAGCCAATCGGTCTTGCCTCTATTAGAATTCCAGGATAAGTGGGATTTGTGACTAGAACTAGGGCGTCCAGTGGATCACCGTCTTCAGCATAAGTTTGTGGAATGATACCATAATCTCCAGGATAATACAGTGGTGAAAAAAGAACTCGGTCTAGTTTGATAATACCATTTTTTTTATCATATTCATACTTGTTCTGGGAACCTTTCGGTATCTCCACTATCACATTCAGAATGGATGGGATTTTTGGACCTGTTTCAATATCGTGCCACAAATCCATAATGAATACTTTCAGAAAAAAAGCCTAATTTAATTGCCATCTAGCAAAAATGGATTTTGATATCATCAATCTTTTTTTGACTTTTCAATTCATGACCATTATTTTTAGTCAATAGATCTCAAATTTGAGATAAAATATATCACCTATTAAAAAATGTTCAAATAATTATGCAGTATCAAATCAGAGAATACAAATAAGAACGAATTCAACGTGATTTGAGATAGAATATGAAAGCAGCGTATGTAAAAGGACCATCAAATGTGGAGATCAAAAATGTCGAGCGGCCACAAGTAGGGCATAATGACATCATAGTAACAATGAGAGCCTGCGGGGTATGCGGATCAGATCTGGAAAAAATCTATGGTCAATACAGTCAGCCATCCATGAGGTTGGGTCACGAGCCATCAGGAATAGTGTCTGAGACAGGATCCAACGTGAAAGAATTCAAAAAAGGAGATAGAGTTTTTGTACATCATCATGTACCATGCCACTCGTGTCACTTTTGCTCACATGGAAATGAAACAATGTGTCAAAAGTATTCCGAAACAAATCTTAGTCCATGCGGTCTTGCCGAAGAATTTCTTGTCCCAGACTGGAACGTTTCCCATGGAGGAGTGATAAAGTTGCCAGACCACATAAGCTTCGACGAGGCATCCATGATAGAACCACTCGCGTGTTGCGTTAGAGCGTGGAATAAAATCAAATTCAAGCAAGGAGACTCTATCGCAATTCTTGGTGCAGGGCCTACTGGCATGATGCATGTAATGTTAAGCAAGATTTTTGGCATGAAAGATATTTTTTGTTTTGATATAAACAACTTTAGATTGAGTTTTGCCAAACAATTTGGAATAACAGAGTCTATTCTTTCCACAGATCCTAATGCCCATCAAAAAATTCTTGCAAGTACACAGAATAGAGGAGTAGACGTCGTAATAGTGTCTACAGGAAGCCTGAATGCTATTGCACAGTCAATAGAGATTGTAAGAAAAGGCGGAACCGTTGTCCTTTTTGGAGTACCATCAAAAGATGCAAAGATGTCCATAGACATTAGCAAGGTATACTCAAAGGAGATTACCATAACACCAAGTTATGCGGCATCTGAGACTGACACGAATGTGGCATTCAAGCTAATAGAAGAAAAAAAAATAGAGGTAAGCAAATTGATTACACATAGATTCGATCTTTCCGAATCTGCAAAAGCACTTGAATGTGCTCATCTAGGAAATGATTCAATGAAGATAATTGTAACAAATTCAGAAAGGCTTAACTAAGGCAAATTTTTTGGAAGAAGATATGGACTGGGGATTAAAAAATCGTCTTGCGCGGATAATAAAACCTCATGATAAACGAGGAGTAATGCTCGCAGTAGACCACGGTTATTTTCTTGGTCCCACAGAAAGACTCGAAGAGCCAAGAAAGACCATTGCTCCATTGTTGCCTCATGCAGACTCGTTAATGCTAACACGTGGAGTTCTAAGAACATCTGTAGATGCCACATATCCAGTACCAGTAGTACTCAGAGTTTCAGGTGGTTCTAGCATAATTGGCAAGGATTTGTCAAATGAAAAGATAACAACATCGGTAAAAGATGCAATCAAGTTGAATGTATCAGCACTTGCAATGTCGATATTTGTAGGTGCGCCCCATGAACATGAATCTCTTGTAAGTCTTGGCAATCTAGTAAACGAAGGCGAAGAGTACGGAATACCAGTTCTTGCAGTTACTGCAGTAGGAAAAGAATTAGAAAAGCGAGATGCTCGATATTTGGGACTTGCATGTAGAATAGCTGCTGAATTTGGAGCACATTTAGTTAAGACATACTATTGTGAGAATTTTGATAAAGTTGTAAAGGCTTGTCCTGTACCAGTGATAATTGCAGGAGGACCAAAATTAGCAACAGAATTAGATGCTCTAAAACTTACTTTTGATGCCATACAATCAGGTGCTTCAGGAGTAGACATGGGAAGAAACATTTGGCAATCAGATTATCCGGTTGCAATGATTAAAGCTGTAAAAGCAATAGTACATCAAAATGCAACAGTAAAGGAAGCCCATGAAATGTTCAATATGCTAAAGGGTACCAAAAAACCAGTAAAACCTGTCATTAGATCTAATCAGAAATCCTAGACAAGTGCACGTGTACAATTTTCCATTTTTGCGACTTAACTAGAACAAAGGTTCCCCTGCTATCCATGGAGAGATGCTGTCCTCTAAAGCTATAGTTATCGACTATCATTCCTGTTTGTCGTATAGTAAAAGTTACCACCGCGCAGTTATCAAATATGTCCACTCGTGTATTTTTAATTTCATGTTCATAGTCAGATATACTGACAAATCTTAGCTGTTGCAATGCAAGAGTAGTAGCATAGTCCTTCAAGTCAAACGGAGGAACGTCACCATAACTTGAAAATCTTGGATCATCAAGTTGGATTGCACTTAGTGGAGCCAGGTTCTTTGTTTTACCAGAGTCAAAGAAAGTTGTAATTACATCTATTATCTCGTCTTTGTCCCCCAAAATCGATCTTGTTTGAGATAATTCTAGTTTAAGTCTTGTGAAACGCAAGTCAAATCTGTCTCTGGCATTGAAATATTCATAGGGCGATAGCACGTTTTTGAATAATTTTGTTCAATTTTACTAGTAATATTTATAAATTATTTCATATGAAAAATCATAGGACTAAAATGAAGTTAGGAGGCTCGGCAAGCATTTCTGGTATTCTGCTGCTAGTCGACCTTATGCTGTAGGCTACAGCAAGTTAGTCGGAGTTAGAAAAATTATGGAAAAAATGTCAGGTGCTAGATCTTTAATGGTTGCCCTCGAGAAAGAGGGCGCAAACATAGTCTTCGGACTACCCGGAGGAGCAAATCTTCCAATTTACGATGAGCTCTACAAGAGCAATATCAGACATATTCTTGTTCGACATGAGCAATCTGCATCACATATGGCAGATGGTTTTGGTAGAGTTAGTAGAAGACCTGGAGTATGTTTTGCAACTTCAGGTCCAGGGGCAACAAATATTGTAACAGGTATTGCAACCGCTCAGGCAGATTCGTCCCCAATGATTGCAATTACTGGGCAAGTTCCAACAAAAATGATTGGAAGGGACGCTTTTCAGGAAAGCGACATAATTGGAATTTCAAATCCCATAGTAAAATATGCATTTCAACCCATGACAGCGGCAGAAGTTCCTGAAGTAGTAAAAAAGGCATTTTATATTTCATCCACCGGAAGACCAGGTCCAGTTTTAATTGACATTCCAAAAGATGTTCAACAAAACGAAGCAGAAGTTACATTTCCTTCAGAAGTAAAGATAAGAGGATACCATCCATGGGTAGATCCTGACATTAGAGAAATTGAGCGGGCCATAGACATGTTACTTGCTTCTGATAAACCAGTGATCTTGGCAGGAGGCGGAGTAATAATTTCTGGAGCTTTTGCAGAACTTCAATCAATAGCAGAATTACTCATGATTCCAGTAGTAACAACATTCAAAGGAAAAGGTTCGTTTCCAGAAAATCATCCTCTTTCTCTAGGACCAATAGGAATGCACGGTCATGCAGAGGCTAACAAGATCATGGTAGAAGCTGATTGCGTGCTTGCATGTGGT
This sequence comes from Nitrosotalea sp., assembly GCA_049697075.1. Lineage (GTDB taxonomy): Archaea > Thermoproteota > Nitrososphaeria > Nitrososphaerales > Nitrosopumilaceae > Nitrosotalea. Next base: position 213 of record JBAVVB010000106.1, on the reverse strand, counting down.
TCTAGGTTTTCAGATAGATCGGTTGGAACATTTGAAGAATTTGAAAGAAATCTCAAGATAATACACATGGATGTAGATCCAGCAGAGATAGGAAAGAACCAGACCACTCACATAGCAGTAGTTGGCGACATAAAGGCCTCCCTTAGAATAATGGTAAAAATGTTAATCCAGAAAGCCATCAAGCGGGCAGGTGACAATCCATGGCTAAAACGT
>JBAVVB010000105.1:0-2851 GCA_049697075.1 Nitrosotalea sp. | reverse complement strand
GTTAAGAACCATCTTTATTGGTGAGCCGCATAATATAGAACAAGTTGAAAGCATTGCACTTGTAACATCAAGTTCTTTCTTTATTGCATCAATTGATACAATATCACGGTTTCTTGTGTTATCTTTCATTCGTCTATTGTAGATCTCCTCAGGTCTGGCAGTAATCATGATAAAGCTATCAGGCATTAGAATTTCCAAAACATTGTGAGGTAAGCCTGGATAGAACCCTTCCTTTGTTGAGATAAATGCGTGGGTATCTACAATTACAGCCTCGTCGGTTATGGAAGCTATTTTTTTTGCAGCCATGGACTGGAGATCTTTTTGTTCTCGTACCGAAAGTTTACGAAGATCGTCTCTGCTTTCAATTCCTTTGGTCTTTTTTGCTTCGTCAAACATCACAGTACCAAATATAAAGACACTAACGCTGATCTTTTTCTCTTTTAAGATATCAACAACCTTGGAAACGATGGTAGTCTTTCCAACCCCTGGAATTCCGACAATTATTACTCTTTTACTTTCTACCAAGCAACGCACCCAAGGCAGGCATTACTTCTTCTACTCTTTCTCTTACCAGTAGATTGTAATAGTTAATCAAGATGTCAACGGTGAGCAGCATTCCTGTCCCTGAGCCAAATGTTCCCAATACATTTGAAATACCAGCTAATAGCCCAAGAATAATAGAACCTATTATTGTAACAGATGGGATGTATTTCTGTAACAAGTCCTCCACGGGTTGATTAGAACGTCTAAAACCAGGTATTTGCACATCTGCATCTAACAAGTTCTTTGCAGCACTTTTAGCAGACAATCCTCCAAGTTCAATCCAAAGTCTGCCAAAGAGAACAACTATGCCCACCATGAACAAGATGTATAGAATGGCTCGCGTAGGATCCAGCGCTACAGTATCAAGACCAAGAGGAGCTGTTACATAGTAAAGTATACCTCCCGTCGGAGTAGATGGAGAGGTTGGATCGAACATACCTAAGAAATTCAGAACTGGATTTGCATTTCTAGGATTAAAGTTAGCCCAGAGTATTTGACCAATAAATACAGCATTGGCAGTGAGTGCGGACGCCAAGATGACAGGAATGTTTGAAACATACATCAACTTGATTGGATATACAGCGGAGAATCCTCGGTATTTGGTTGATACAATAGGAATTTCCACCTTGATTCCTTGTGTATATACAAGAATTAGTAACACTCCAGCCGTAATGAAGAGACTAAAAATGCTAGGCAGTTGGTTTACTCGGAATAGCAGATTACTAAAGTTGCTATGTATAACTGCATAAATGATATTTGCAAAGACTCCGACTGGTCCTCCGTCACCTGCAGGAATTGGACTTATGAGCGACCAAATTATCTGTTGAGCTACACCTGCGGCAATGAATAAGCTGATTCCGCTTCCAATTCCCCATCCTTTCTGAACCAATTCATCCAATAGCATGATTATTACTGATGCACCGATGAGTTGTCCAATTAAAATAAAGGCAACCTCATGGTTAGGAAGCCTTGGCCCATATACAGCCATTCCATATAGTGAAGACTCTGCAACGATTACAATATACGTTACAATTTTTGTTGCTGTTTGGTAGAGCTCTCTATCCTCTGGCTTTTTGAAATCTAAATGAAATATTTCAGAACCCTTTAAGAGCTGCATCAAAAGTCCTGCTGTCACTATAGGCCCAATTCCCAGTTCTACTAAGGTTCCTTGTTGGGATGCAAAAATTACTCTTGCAAAGGCAAGAAAGTCAAATGCAGGGGTTGATGCTCCATACAGTGGAGTCTGTCCCATAATCATGTAAACGAATAGAGCTATTCCACACCATATCAAACGGATGTGTAAAGGAATTTTTTTCTTAGGTTTTGGTACCTGTGGAATGTAGGTCTCGGCTTTTGAAATTATTGTTCTAAGAAAACCTTTTGGTGCCTCTTCTTCGCTCATGCTGCAGCAAGCACCTCACCACCAGACTTTTTGATTTTTTCTTCTGCAGTAGCAGAGAATCGTCCTACTTTTATGACGTAAGCGTTCTTTGTTTGTCCTCCTCCTAACAATTTGTCATAGCCAAGTTCTGAGAGATCTATTACCTTCTTTCCGCCTTCTTGTTTTCCATGTTTTGCGTAGATGTCATCTAGATCTCTTACACTTGCCCATTTCCTTACTAGGTTTGGATGTGGCGGGTGAGTAGAATCATGACCAAAATGATTTGGATCTGTTAAAAGCATTCTGATAAAGTGATGTTTGTGCATACCAGATTGTCCAAGACCTCCCTTGTGACCGCTGGCCCTATGTTGCCCTATCTGTCCCCATCCATGATTTCGGCTTCCTCGGAATTTTCTTGTCTTTCGTAGTCTTGTTGCCATCTTAAATCATCATCTTTACTTGTGTAAGAAGTTCCTTATGATTTCCCAATATTCCTCCCTCACCATACATCTTCTTTGTGCTTCTCTTGAATCCGTGTCTTGGAGGAGCCAGAGCAAACCATGGTTTAAGCGGTTTTAATTTTGATAATGCAACAGCACCGTCTGCTAGCGATTTTGCCAGCTCGTCGGTATTTTTGAATCCAAGTTTTTCTATATCTTCAGAGGTAAGTTTTCTGTAGCCTTCTTTTCTGGCTCTTTTTTCTAAAAGTTCCTTTGCGGTGGTAATATCTATTACTTGCCAAGATACATAGTGCTTAATCTTGTCCAACATTCCTTTTGTATTATCTCGTTCTGGGACTATTGTGGCTCTAAATCTCTTGTCTAAGTGAAGTAGATCTAGAGTAGTGTTTGCCCAGTGTGGAACATTAATTGTTCCTTTCATTCTGATTACTAAGAAAGCTTTTCCCATCTATACTCAACCTTGACT
>JBAVVB010000104.1:0-2980 GCA_049697075.1 Nitrosotalea sp. | reverse complement strand
AACGTTACATAATACGTTATGATTTATTGGAAAGATTTGATATGGTGATAACAAAAAACAATGCTGATGAAAATAGAAAAAGAGGTAGAAGATGCAAGAGGTAGAATTATTTTTTTATCATACGATGATAAACAAGTCAATATGGTAGAGATGAGAAAAGGATTTTCAAGAGGTGGACATTATCACAAAGCTCCAACCAAACATATTGTTATCATTGGAAGAATCGAATATAGGGGAAAGTATGTTGATACAGAACATGAGAAAATTCAAGTTTTTTTGCCAAATGAAATCATCGATGTACCTGCCAACGAAGCCCATTTACTTACAGCTTTAGAGGACAGTTTATTTTTAGAGGTATTTGAAAAAAACTACGAAGCTACAAACTTTCCAGAATACCGTAACATTGTAGAATCAAAAATTAAGAATTGATTCAAAGGAAAACATACTGCCACTAAAATTTCTCAGGGGCTATTACTCAATTAATGTAAAAGACTCAAAAAATATTCCACAAGGATTCCATTTTGTGCCTGCTATGAAATATTGTGTAGCACTTACTAGACTTATATTTTGGCGACTTTACGTCTTGATGCTCAACAGAATACTTTTGATGAGCGTACATAGTCTCTTACTTGATTAGTAGAACAGGGCATGAGGCTTTATGTGAAACACCAATTGACACGCTGCCCAACATTAATCTATTATAATCTCCCCTTCCATGAGTACCCATTACAATAAGATCTGCTTTAGTTGAACTAGCAAAAGAAACCAAAGAATCAGTTACTGAAGATGAAGTTAATATTTCTGTCTTCAAAGGTATTGCAAATTTTTCTGCAAGGAGATGTATTTTCTTGAATAGTTTTTCCATTGAATCAAGTTTTTCTTTGTCTATTATCTTCTTACCAAGTTCTTGAACATCTAGAAATGAACCCTCAAATGAATCAGTCATAATTGTTGCAACTGTAATTGAGGAATCATATTTTCTTGCTAAATCCAGGGCAAATTCAAGCGCTCGATTAGAAAATGGCGAGCCGTCATAAGGAACAAATATGTGTTTAATTAGAGATGTGTCAGTCTCTTTACACGATAAATCTGCACAAACTATTTGTTCCTGTTTGATCGTAAAAGGAATTTCATGTGGATGTCCACATGTACCATTCTTGCATTCATTACGTATACTTTGTATTTTTATCGTGTACTTCTTTGACAAGTTACCATCATTACATTTCTATTTGACAGTCAATGGGAATAAGCATCAGTCTGTTTAAAAAAATAAAACGAAGTTTGGTTTTTAACATATAACATATTTGAGCTTTTTATGCAAGCTCTAGTCTTGATCGTAGAAAATTATTCTTGTAGGATTAGTATTGTACGGTTAGGCTTCCTTTGTTTGTCAACATCTTGATCAAATCTAGACCACTCTTTACAATATTCTGAGGATGTTGGCAGAATTGTTGGACCTGAATATTTGTCTGGCCACTTGACTGGATATACTCTGCGTTGACAATTATTGTTGGAAGTATGAATTTACCAACAATCATCGTTTGGTCAAGTTCTTGTATGTTGCCGTTGTTGCCAAGAGACCATGCGAAATGTTTGAGATTTATTGGAGCAGGTAAGACTGGTCCTTTGTTATACTGTAGACTGATTACATGTACATTTATCTCATTATTGAACTTAGCAACTTTCTCTATCAACACCAATGAATTTCCTGCGCTATCTATTATGTCGAAGGTTCGTAATTGTGCTGTTAGTCCGTCGCAATCGTGATCATTTCCTGGATAGTATTGATTAACATATCCTTGTTGTTGGTTACCGCCTTGGTTTTGGTTACCATATTCTTGTTGTTGGTTACCACCTTGGTTTTGATAATCTATATTGTAATATGGAACATTTCCTTGTTGGTATTGGTAAACAGTATTGTGATTACCATATCCTTGCTGGTATTGGTTACCACGTTCTTGTTGGTATTGATTACCAAATCCTTGCTGGTATTGCTTACAATATCCTTGTTGGTATTGATCATAGCCTTTTTGGTAATGACCGCCTGTATTGTAATTACCATATCCTTGTGGAATACCTATCTTGTAATATTGGTCTCCTCCTTCATCATCCAAATATCCCCAGCTTGTTGTTGTAACTGTTTGAGGCGTGATTGGTCCAAATACCTTGCCTGTTGAATCCACCCCATACACTAGTACATCCTTACTTACAGGATCAAATTGGTTAAAGCCCTCTGGAGGACTGGTGATGGCAACAGTGTTGTAGGTCTGTATTGTACTAGATGAGGGAAATACGTCAAGATCACCAGTAAAGACAGCCTGTAATGTCAGGCCAGTGGCTTGAGAGTTTGGCGCGGTGCCACTTGCTGTATAGTATCCTGTAGAGTTTGTAGTTGCAGTAGATAATGTTCCAACTCCCGTTCCAGTAAATGTGATACTCTGACTAGCTATGCCTATGCTTGCATCGCTATCAGTCAACCTGCCTGTTGCAATGATGGCACCACCTGCACCAACATTAGATATCGAGTTTAGGGTTAAAACAGATGCGTGCTGTACTACAGAGATTGAAAGAGGTGCAGATGATGTTACACTTGTACCGCCGCTAGTAAACAAGGTGGCAACTATATGATTTGTCCCTACTGCTCCAGCACCATATGTATGACTTACCGGACCCCATTTTCCTGAGTTGATTGCTATACTAGGAGAAATGTTAGAGTCTCCCCAGTTAATTGAGACCGTATCACCGCTTGCGGCATTTGAAACTGTTCCATTGATGGATACTGGATCTATTCCCCATCTTGCTTCATTGTTTCCTAGTGTATTGGGTATTACTGGCGCATTGATTGATATCGATGGCGCGTTGCCTGTGCCATAGGTTTGGGTTATGCTATTTGCATTCTGGTATAATGGAGTACCGGCGTAACTAGCTTGCAAAGTCAATCCTGATAATATACTGAGTGGCGCGATACCCAGTACTGAAT
>JBAVVB010000103.1:0-5274 GCA_049697075.1 Nitrosotalea sp. | reverse complement strand
TACGTTATCAGGAATTTCCTTTTTACATTTAGTGCAGTTTCTTGCCATAGCACTTCCATCAGAATTTAGCAATTTATTTCTTTAAAAAGAGATATTAGGGAAAATCTACTATAATATGACATGAAGGTCAAGTGCCCCAAATGTGATGACATTGCGGAATTAGGGGATGACTTTTCCTATGTAAAATGTTCAAAATGTTCCTTGGACATGACGTATGGAGAATATGTCAAATTCATAGCATACAAGGATGCCATGTATTCTGACATATTGGGAGATTATGTCAAGGACACAAACGGTGCGGCAGCAGGAACTCTTGATGAGTGGTAGAAAAAAAGCTACTACAAGGCTTTAATTAATTTCAAAATGCTAGTGCGCTTAGTTGGCGTTTGTATTTGAGACAGCTCTTAACTTGCTGGGGTTTGTTGTCGGTCTTGCATTAGGAATTTTTTCCTACATTGGATTCAAGAATACTGGAAGCCCAACATTATTCAGGCTAAACATTGCCTTTTTTTCAATCGGCATAGGTTTTGGAGTTGTCGGATTTGGGTACATGATAGAGTCGTTCATACTAAACTATGCACAACTTGACAGTTGGATTCAGACACTTGGAATAGGAATTCAGACTATAGGATACTTTTTCATTGCGTTTTCACATGGCATCAAATCATTTTTCCCAAAATCTCGGTACTTCAAATCCATCATGTTTCCACTTTTCATCATACCCGGAAATTCAATTGAGCACATTATAAGGTCAATTTCTTTTATCCTATTGGTATATGGGACGATTGAGACCATTATGTCGTATATGGAAAATAGGAAACGAAGCACTATCTTTGTTGCTGCCGGACTTGGATTGCTTGCTTTGGGTGAGTTCCTAGGTTGGTATTCAATAATATTTCCAAAATCAATACTCTACTTCGTCTCACTTTCTACAAAGATAATAGGGCTTGGCGCTCTGTTCATCCCAATCTCTCAAGTTCCTTTAAGAGGAGGGCTAAAGCTTGGCGGCAATATATAGAACTCACATGAGCATCATTGGAGACATTCTTTCTACTACCAGAGATGAGGCTCCAGACGAATCTGGTGCAAGTGTAACTTACCTAATAAGAAAAGCCAATGTCTCATACGGAAGACTCGCAAAAATATTGGAAACTCTGGTTCAGCAAGGCCTTCTTGAACAGACCACGTCAGATAGAGCTTGTAAATACAGAATTAGCTCAAGGGGCAGAGATTTCCTACAGGCATATCGTGGTTTTAGAGAATTTGCCGATTCCTTTGGATTAAGAATTTAATCAGATTCATTTTCAACGTCTTCATATTCATCTTCTATATCGTCATCGAATTCATCTTCAAATTCATTTTCGAACTCGTCAGACATCAAGGATTAGAGAAAATATTTTACTATAAAAGACTTACACAGATACGTTGCGTTATTTGCAAATGTCATCACATGGTAGGTTGTACCCAGCCACCGCATGAGACACAAATGTTCATACCGTCGTCATTTACGTATGTTTCTCCGCCTGGCGGGCAATGACATTGCGATATTTCTTCATCCATGTAAGACATACGTGGTCCAACCTTATATCGTTTTTAGAACAAGAGATAATTTACTACTATATATCAGATAAGTTGTGATCGTGCCCTGTGACCATAATGGAATCATCATGGCGTCTGATATAGTTAAGAAAGGAGGTACTGTGATATTTCCAACAGATACCGTATACGGAATAGGATGCGATCCATTCAACAGCAAGGCAGTTAGGACAATTTACAGAATAAAGGGACGTGAAGAATCAAAACAGTTACCTGTTCTTGGTTTCTCCATTTCTGAAATATCAAAGATTGCCGTTTTTGATGAATTATCAAAGAGATTTGCTGCCAAGTTCTGGCCAGGACCATTAACACTAATTCTTGGAATAAAAGAAGAAAAAATTGCAAAATCTCTTGGTCTTGATGAAAAGATAGCTGTTCGTGTGCCAAGTCATCCATGTGCACTAAAACTTCTCAAGGAATGCAAGCTGCTTGTGGGAACAAGTGCAAATATAGCTGGCCAGCCATCTTCTGCAGATTCACATGAGATTATAAAAGAATTAGAAGGATATGACATATTGTTAGACGGTGGAAAAATACTAAATTCTGTCGAGTCAACCATCATAGAAGTTTTGGGGGACAAATTTCGCATAATACGTGAAGGAAAAGTTAGTGAAAAGGAGTTACTTGCACTAGTTTGAATCTAATTGTAACATGTAGCCGTAATTTTGAGGAAGAAGCGTCTGATGAGATTTCAAATGTACTTGAGACACTAGGAGATGATAAAGCAGCGATAAAAAACAGTGAATTTTCCGGCATAGTGGTAGTAGATACATCGCTAGACCCCTTTGAAGCCGTAGGTAAAATCAGAGCAAAAATTCTCGATGAGCCATGGAGTATCAGATATTGTCATAGATTCATACCAATTCAGGAGTCTACCAAGACGTCACTTGATGCAATAGTAAAAGCTGTACAAGAACATGTTGGCAACATACAACCAGACGATTCCTACAGGATCACAATTGAAAAACGAGGTTCAGAATTATCCTCTAAAGAGATAATCGATTCTGTCGCAGAAATTATCAAAAATAAAGTATCACTTGAAGAATATGATTGGAATATCATAGTTGAAATTCTTGGAAATGTAACTGGTGTTGCAGTGCTAAAGGACCAAGACATAGTAAGCACCCTAAAACTAAAGCGAGATTCAATGGAGTAAAACTGCAGATCTCTCAACTATGAGATCCTCAAGCGGTGTCTTTGACATTATACAGTCAAGTCCTTTCTTTGTTATGTTAAATTCCTTTTTTATGAAATTAGTATTGTTGGGAAATGGTAAAATTGATTCTGTCATGTGACTGATCTCAGCAAGAAGTTTTTTGATCAGAGATTTTTTGCCAATCATGATCAGCATAGAATCGTTATTCTCTTGCAATCCTATTTTATTGATTGCCTCACTAATCTGCCGTGTACATGCAAATCTCATAAGTATGTCAGTTTCAATTTTGTTAGAAAGCAGTGTGTTTGCCTTGCTTGCTGCTAACGAAATTTCAATGATCCTCTTTGCATGGCTTGTACTTAGAACATATTGTAACCTAATACCTTGAATGATTACATTAGGAAACCTGATTCGTAGACTTTCAAGGAGTTTTATAGGATCAGTGCCAGTTTTCTTCAACCTAGTTAATTCCACATTATAATTTGAAATGCTAAAGTTGACGCTTATTTTACCACCACCATGCACCACAGGAATTATGCTAACAACATCCCCATCCTTAAGAGATGTTTCTGCTCCCTGCAATGCGGAGGAATCTATTCCATTTATAGCGACAAGAACATTTTTGGCGTCAAATGCAGGCATGTTTTTTGAAACCAAATCCTGAAGAAAAACAAGTAGATCAGATATGGTCATGGAACTTTTTTCAATAGATATCTTATCAGAAGAGAAAGAACGCTTTGCGCCACCAAGAAGTTTGACTGTTATCATGATTTAGAAAAGTAGTTGGTTCAATATGGAATTTTTGGTTATAAAATATTTGACAGGTTTAGCTAATCAGTTGTTCTTCCATCTCTTCTTCGTGGTGGATATGTTCTGGCTGATCTGCTCGTGATTCTTTTTCCTTTTGTTCTTCAAGTTCTCGCTTCAAATGAGTCGTGATATAACCTGCAATTTCATTTTTTAGTCCCTTGGATCTTACTATTGCAACTTCGTTGAGCAGTATCTTGTTTTGTTTAAAATCAATGCCAAATTCTCCTTTATAAGTAGCCATTAGTTCTGTGGAGATTCGTCTGACTCTATTCACGTTACCGATTGGCAGAAGGGGTATTTTATACCTATATACCAAGATATGAGTTTGTATTTTTTTCTATGATTTCAAGTGTCTCATCGTATCGCTTACCTAGAATTTGTGATGCGCAAAAAAGAACGCTGGGCATGAAAGTTATTTGTGCATTCTTGTATCCAAAACATTTTGAGAACTTTACTGGTCCATCTGTTTCCAGCAAGATCTTGCTAGATTCCGTTTGAGAAAGAAGAATCTGTTTGTCTTGTGAGTATATCATTGCAGGACCATACGAAACATAGCTGCCTATATCCATGGCTTTTTGTAGTTGTTTTTTGTTTCCTGCAAACCAATGTAACAGAACACCCTTGAGATGATACGACGGTAAAATTGAAAATATCTCCTCTAGTGTTCTTCTTGAATGAATCGATATTGGTTTTTCAAGTTTTTCTGCAAGGGACAGCATCTTCTCAAAAACACTAACCTGTCGGTTAAAACCAGCATCATCGGAGACATATGTCTTGTCAAGACCAATCTCTCCTATGCCTGATATTTTATTTGAGTTCTCCATAATCAAGTTCGCTACGGATTCCAGATCACTATTGGCCTTCTCTGGATGTATGCCAAGAAAAGGCAGAACTAGTGGACTTTGTTCTCCTAGTTTCAGAGTTGCAATCGAGCTAGGGTAATCCATAGACACGCAGCATGCTCTTAGTCCCATCTTATCCATGGCTATAAGCATGAACGGCAATTCAGGTTTGAATTCGTCATCTGACAGATGAATGTGAGCATCAGTCAACCAGTTCATAGTGTACTATAACCGCAAAATAGTGTGTATAAATCGATCCCCAGATTTTTCCACTAGAATCTTTCCTTTATTGAGCGCTCATTTATGCATCATCTAATAAATTAGAAGGTTATCTCAGTGACTGCGATCTATTTGATAATCCACGAGTCGAAAACTTTACAGAATCAATCTTTTATCACAGGTACTTGGAGTTAAAATATGACAACATCTGAATTTGGCCTTTCTGCAATATACAGGATCCTAAAAAAGGCCGGAGCCGACAGAGTAAGCGACGAATCGGCAAACGAACTGAGAAGGATATTGGAAGAGGTTGGAACATCCATTGCCAAGAGCGCAGTTGAGATGTCTACACATGCAGGTAGAAAAACAATCAAAGCAGAAGATGTTAGACTAGCTGCAAAACAGTTTTCAAAATTCTGATCTAAAAGATTTAATTGTTCATAGGAAACCTTTTTGATTGCGGTGAGGTGGCAGAGCGGCTATGCGTTCGCCTGCAAAGCGAATCTATAGGGGTTCGAATCCCTTCCTCACCTTTTATGATATCATAATAACCTACTTTACTAAATACACCAAGTTCTACCAAATTCAGATTTGACCGATAGAAGTAATGGACTACTAGAATACATACCGGGGGCAAGACCGCTTTTACAG
>JBAVVB010000102.1:0-4294 GCA_049697075.1 Nitrosotalea sp. | reverse complement strand
ATGTGTGAGCGTCATAAGTCTTGGCGCTTGACAGATTGGAATCATGTACAGGTGCAGAAATTCCCAGATTTGCCAATGGCGGAATGGCAAGAAATACCATTATGATAAGACAAATCTTTGCTCCTTTTGTCACAGATATGGTTTAGTGTCAACAGATCATTAGGGGAGTGGAAAAACATGGCAAATACTCATTCCAGAGTGGAAAATACTAGAGTTCAGATTTCCAGAATGGATCGGGCTAAAAATGCACTAAATTGTGATTTGCCATGTAACCTGGATGGTGTCGCCAGGATTTAGCACAACAGTTGTTAATTGTGTCTCTGCCACCATAATGACTCCAGAAACAGCTGTTGCAGTTCCACTGTACAATGCAAGCCCAGAGATGCCAAGTTTTGAACTTATATTATTTGTAAAAGTACTAGTTTGCAATGAGTTTACACAAGTACCAGATGCCGGTGCTGTTCCATTGTTAATAGGAGTACATGCAGTGAATACTCTTGTTGCCTCTGTAGATATTGCCGTAGTGTTAAGTGTACCAGCTGCAGCTCTTAGATCACCTGAACATGACACTGCATTGACACAAAGTGTTGCAATAAAATTATCGGCACCTGTTGGATACTGACCTGACGCGCCAAATGAAGTGATGCAGTGAGCACTGGCAGTGCCCGCTTGTGCCACATCTCCAGCCAGATTATTATTGCTTCCAATAGCACAATCGGAGGCAGTAGGTTCATTGGTATTAGCACCTGTACTATTGATGAATTGTACAAAATATGTCGGACCAGTAGCTACAAAAGCCTGGGCAGGATTCAGTATCGTTGTAGCAGTTGGACAGATTCCAGACTGGATACAGAAAAATCCAGCACCCGCTGTTGTAATTATGTTATTTGTTGTCTGCTTGCTAATTAGATTACCATTTTTATCATGAACTATGACAGTTACAACATCTTTTGGAGTTGGAGAATCAACTAGCCCTCCAGTTGCCAACGCACTAGATGCAATTGGATGTACACCTTGATGTCCGGATATTACCAAGTATCCTGTCAGACTAGCTGCAAGAAATGATACCGCCAATAACATTACTAGATACACCTTCTTCTCCATTTAATACACATTTTCCCTTTTAGGCAATAAACATTACGCTAAAAGTAATTAACAAACACCACAGAACAGATTGCAGAGTTAAAATCACCCTCTCCAGGCCAGTTAATTTTTAAAATTTCTCAAGGACAAATCGAGGGTATTTACAAAAAACCTCTTGGCAGTAGTTTCTTTGCTAATATCCATACCATCACATGTAGTTCATGTGCGGCACATTAACTGGAGGCATAAGGTGCGGCAAGACGGTGATTCCAACCAGAATTGGTACAACAAACAAGAGTATAGGTATTGCAGCAAGAATTATTCCAAGCAAAAGACAGCTCCTAGCTTTTTTTGGATCGTCATCACGAATAACAAAATATGCAACTATTCCTCCCAGTACGTTAAACACGACAGGTAGCAAGAACCAGAGGCTGCTTCTTCTTCTAATCTGCACGGTATAGATAGCACATTTTTTACATTTAAACCATAGTCTGCAGCACGTTTGGTTTACAGATGCATTTTTGCTAATGCGTGTTCAAGTGATTTGTGTATCACATAGAAGGGCGTGTTGTCGCTGACAGTTTGTGTTCCTGAATATGGATTACATACTTCATATCCAGAGAATCCATTTGCATTCTGGTGGAATGTAGCCAGTGCTTCTGCAAGGCAGACCGGATTTGTCATTACTGGAGCAATTACGTCTCCACCCTTGGGACCACCACGAGATGCTATGGCGGCACTATTTTGTAACATGGTAGCTCCTGTTATTCCCTCCATTGAAATGCTGTTTGGCAACAGCACTGGAGTAGTATTGGTATAGAGTGTCAAGGTAGTTCCAGATATGGTATAGTGAGCTGTCTTGTCTACCCAGGCGTAGTTGCTGTTGACAGATCTTTGAAACTGTATCACATAGTTACATCCTGTATTTGACTTGTCAGTTAGTTCCTGCACTATTCCAATGTATGCGAATGTCTCATTGTGTTGTGTCAATACCTTCTCTGTCATGTTTACTACCTTGGACGGAATAGACTGATCTATTGGTTGCAGAATGCAGATTGTCTTTTGTGGTATCTGGGCATGAGCAGTCATTGTCGGTATCACATACGTATCTACCGAAAACAGAACCATTACAGATATGGCTGCCAGTATCACTAGTTTCCAGCTTGCAGACTCAGACAAGTGAGACCTCCGCCAGCTTTAGATTATTTTTTGATACGTAGAAATCAACTATAATATCAAGTTCATTTGAGATAGTTCTCTTTTCAAGATCAGACAGTTGCCTTAATTTCTTAAAGACAGCTTCCTTGAGTGTAGCCGTTGTGAATCCCTTGGCTTTCTTGCCCATACAGTAACCTTACTGTATATCCAGATATAAAAATCTACAGTAATTTTACTGTACGTACATCTAAAGTTAATCTTAAATGAACAAATACGGTAACTTTACCGTATGGCAAGAAAGGACTGGGTCAGCGCAAACATTCCCTTGGGGCTGGCAGAGAGACTGGATGAGTTTCTAAAGACAGATGATTCCTACAAGATGGGCTATACCAGTAGAAACCAGATAATTGTAGATATAGTCAAGGACTTTTTGCAGACATGGGAATCCAAGGGTGAGAAACGTAGATCAAAGGGTTAGCACTTGCTATATCTCAAGTTTTGAGAGCAGTTTTGTTGCTATACCAAAAAATACCACAGCAAGTACAGTCAAAATAATCATCTCATATCCAGTGGTACCAGTAAAGTTGCCAAATATTCCAGCGCGTACTACATCAACAAGGTATGTCAGTGGATTGAGATAAAATGCCGTTGCAAGAATTGGAGGAGCACCCTGCGCAGGATAAAATGCGGTACTCACAAATGCAAAGAACAGAAATGCCGTATTGATTACCACGTTGAATCCCTCACTTGATTTTAGCCTAGTAGATATGATGGATGCGATGGAGCCAAACAGTATGGCGCCAGTCATTGAAGCAAAGACAACAAGAGGTATGGTTAGTACATTAAATTCTACTGACTTGAAAAATATTGGATACCCAATTGCTGTTATCAATCCAGCAGATACAAGTCCAATTATTCCAATTGTGTATACGTTTGACAAGATGTATTGCGCGCGGGTAAATGGACCGACCAGAATCTGCTCAAACATTCCATGCCTTCTGTCATTCCAGATTATGATACCAGAAATCAGGGTGCTGTTCATTATATTAAAGCCAATCATGCCAGACGCGATAAAAGCAGGATAGTTTAGGCTCTTTGAGCCAAACGGGACGCTATGAATCAGTGCAGTATATGCAAACCCTGCAACAAAAATATAGATGACAGGAAATATCACCTGCCATATCACAAAGCCCATGTTGAGCGATATGGTAAGATTCCTATTTACCAGACGAAATATTGGATGCATTAGAATTTTTCACCACTGTAAGAAAGATCTCTTCGAGGCTTGTTGGGACCACGCTCAAGTCCTCTATTTGGATATTGTTTGATTGTAATACCTGCAATATTTTTACCAAAATCTGCTCCGAGTCTGCAGAATGTATTGTAATTACCGTTCCTTCGTCATGGGAAACCTCATAGTTTCCAACCCCCTGCAATATACCTGAGATCTCTTGCATCTGTCCTATGCGAATCTTGATTGTCTTTTCCCTTCCAAACTTGTTTTTGAGCTCGTCCGGAGTATCAACTGCAATAATTTTTCCCCGGTTTATTATGGCAATCTCGTCGCATAGATATTCTGCCTCCTCAAGTATGTGTGTTGTAAAAAATATCGTTAGCCCATCTCGCACCTTTGCCTTGATATAGTCAAGCAGGCCCCTTCGTGCAGATGGGTCAAGCCCTGCTGTTGGCTCGTCTAAAAACAACAAGTCCATGTCATGCATAAACTCTCGTGCAACCTGTACACGTCTTCTCTGTCCAATAGAAATGTCATCGTTCTTCTTTTTTCTTATATCCTGCAGGTCAAAAGCCGTGAGAAGCTCCTCCACCCTGTCACGTCTTGTCTTGATATCAATATCCCACATCATGCCATATTTCTCAAGGGATTTTTCCACAGTAAGTGTCGGCTCGTAGCTTGGCTGCTGTAACACCACACCAATCTTTTTTCGAACATCAAGGGGGTGCCGCGATGCATCGATTCCAAGAATAGTGATACTACCGCTGCTTGGAGGAATCAATGTAGTCAAAAGTTTCATGGTTGTGGTCTTGCCTGCAC
>JBAVVB010000101.1:0-7110 GCA_049697075.1 Nitrosotalea sp. | reverse complement strand
GGCCTACACTGCAAGTAATTTGAGGAACTACACCGGAAGCAAGTTGATTACGATAGAATATACTGGCAAATCCATCAAGACTTAGAATTCCTTCTTGAATTCTAGCACCCCCTGAATCTGCTATTCCAATTATCGGGCATCCTGCACGTATTGCATGTTCCATGATTTTGGTTATTTTTTTGGCTCCCATCTCGCTTAATGTTCCACCAAGAACTGTAAAATCATAGGCAAAAAGAAAAACTTTACGACCATTTATTGTTCCATAACCAGTCAATACACCATCTCCGAAGAATTTTTTATTTTGCATGTCAAATTCATGATAATGGTGCGTCACAAGTGCATCAATCTCCGTGAAACTGCCTTCGTCAAGTAAAAGATCTACTCTTTCTCGTGCAGTAAGCTTACCTTTTTCATGCTGAGATTGAATTTTTTCTTCTCCGCCACCCTGTTCTGCCTGTCGCTTCTTCTGTAAAAAATTTTTCAATTTTTCAGAGTGCATGTTTCGAATTAGAAGCGACTTTCAACCTATATTAATTTACTCAGGTTTGACTTCTCGGATTCCGTCACGGCCACCTTTTGCATTTCTAAAAACGTTCATTCCAATATGATAGTTCTCCCATAAGCCCTCCAAGACCTGCAATTGTTCAGCTGCTTCTTGCATGATATCTTGGCTCGTATTTGGATCGGATTGTAGTTTTCTGACCTTTTCTTTAGTCTCTGCAAGTAAGGTTTCAAGCCCTACTTCATAGTTTGACTCCCCGTGGAATACCGGATCAATTGGAGTAATCTTTGTGGTCTTTTCTGACATTGATCACACTCTATTGAGGGTAAATTTTAACTTTTTACTCTTGACTAATCAAAACATTGACTAAATTCAATCCTTTAGATTCAGGATTGGAAAGCGATTTGAAATGGCCTTTTGATAGAGAACAAAAACTTCCTTTCCCTCATGACATTTTTTGCATATACACATCTGCGAGACTTTGTTTCTGTCACAGTCATCTGTGAATTCGCATTGTTGGCACCCTGCTGGCCCGCCACATATAGCGCATTTTAGATCTACAACCTCAGCACATGCCTGATGTTTGACTCCCAATCCTTTTGCCCACAAGGCAATTTCATTTACTTCAATCTTCTTCTTGCAAACTATGCAAGTTCCCGGAAATCTCATAGGCATGGTGCGCCAGCTCATTTTATGATAGCTATCTCCTTTTGGATGATTTCATTTTCGGCATCATTGAAATCCATTACTAATGTTTTGTTTTTGATGCACAACAAAAGATATGGAAGATAAAAAGTTGCAAAGACACTTCTAGAGACATGCATGCGTTTTGCTAGATTTGCTTCAAGTTCCTTTATTGCCTTACCATCCCATCTTAATCGAGTTATCAGAGGCCAAGGAAGGTTATATTGTGAATATCTAACCGGAGTATCATTCTTGTAGAGTCTAACAAGAATTGAATCCAGGTATCGTAAAAGTCTCCACTGTTGTTTTCTCATTATTTTTCCGTAAAGCATGTCAGCTTCTGAGATTACGTCCAACATCTCTTGCATGTCTTCTTTTGAGAGCTGGCTTGTTATTACACTTGAATAAAACGCATCAATCTTTTCTCGCGGATCAATCCTTAAAGAATAAAGTATTATCATTGCTTCCTGATACGACTTTGCTTTGAAAAATGCGTTTATTGAAGATTCTATGTCTGTTGTTTCAAAGGACTTGTCGGTTTGCGGTTCAAATCCAGATACAAGGGCTTGAGAAGAATTTAGAATGGACCTAATGTCGCCTCTTGAATCAAGAACTAATTTTATCATGGTTCCAATCTTAAGGGAGGCACCTTCCCGTCTCAAGATCTCTTCCAGATAAAATCGTAAAAGCCTAGGTGGAATAGGCCTCATTCGTATTGTTGTTGTAGTTTTCTTAATGTCCTTCATTTTATCAGAATTATCAGAGTTTGCAGCCAAGATTATTGGAACGGTAGGCTCCTTTAGAATGTCTACAAGTGCTCCCACTCCACCAAAATCAGATCTTCCATGAATTCCATCCACCTCATCCACAAAAATTATCATGGATTTGCCAAGAACGCCAGCATTTCCCATAACCGGATTGAGTATCTCTTGTATGCGTTGTTTATTTCTGACATCGCTTGCATTGAGGCTTATCATATCATATCCAAATTGTTTAGCACAAAGCATAGCCATGGTAGTCTTTCCAATTCCTGGAGGCCCAACCAAGAGCAGTGGTTTTGTTCCCTTGACCCATTTGGCAATCCACTTGACAAACGATTCCTTTGCTTCTTCATTGCCAATCATTTCAAGAAGATTTTTTGGCCTATATTTTTCAGACCACATCATTTTCTATCACTTGGGTAGTTTTGAATCAAATTCTGACCAAAGTTTCTGTTTTTGTAGTTGGTTAAACCAGAACGAATTGTAATGCTCTACAGTAAGAAACAGAAATTCAAGAAAATCCCTATGCGAAAAGTTTTCAGGTAAAAGTTCCAAAGCCAGTCTTGCTTCACTTAGATACAGTTCACTCTTTTTCATTGTAAATTCAAATCCCTTTTGCACATCATTTGTCAGGATTGTATAATAGAGTGGCCAAGAAGGAACTTTTACAAACCTGTTCTTTATCGAGTCTTCGATCTCGTTGCCACATCCCACAGACTCGGCTGCCTTTGCCATCCCCAGATAGAAAATTTCACCCAGAGGAAGACGTGCAAGTGCCATGTTCTTTCCTGCAGTACCCATTACGGCTCTGTATTTTTTATAACATTCAATCATGGATTCCTCTGTTATGCCCTTTGGTTTCATTTTCAGTTTAAAATCAACATACTGACCTATTCTTGCATCTTTGAATCCTCGTTCAAATTCCTCCAATACCTGCTGTCCTCCGCTTCCAATCTTAGTTCTGGCAAGTTGCAAAATGTATGGATTCATTAGCTTGTAGTCGTCCAGATACTCTACATCTTCATCTTTGTCCATTATTCTATCCATTGGCTCACTTAGATCTATTGCAATAATGTGCCCATCTATGATGTCGGTTTTCTTTTTGGCATCATTTGCATCCCCAAAGTATTGCGATGAAGCATCATACAGAGCGCTAAAAACTGGAAATGTCATTTTAACAAAGTTAGAATTGAGAATTCTGGTCACCCTATCAAGCAGGGTATCATAGTCTTCAAGCCTCTTTTTGACCGAGTCTATTTGGGATTTCTCCAGAGTTATCTCGCTTGAACCTACTTCAGCGGCAAATTTTTCTTGAGTTTCATTAGGAGTATTGTCAGACTTTATTTGTCTCAGCAAGTCTTCAGCAAATCTCTTTGTAAATTTTGGAAGTTCATCCTCTGCTTCCTTTTTGTATTTATCAAATTGTTTGTAACCCTTACTTTTGAATAAAGCCTGTTTTACTATGTCCTTTCCCGGTTTTGTCGACATCAAAGCCTCCTTGCTAAAAATTGATTCGTCTTTGCTGCTCACATATTGGCACAACTTCTTTTGCTATTTATGCATTGAGATGTTTTTCTGATTACTTGAAATAAATTAGGATCGAGAATAAAAAAAATCCGTGGAAAAAATTAAGATTTTAGAGCAAGCTGCAAAAAGAGTCTATGAGAGTGTCAAGCACCTTCCTGGAACAGAAGAGGCGGCTGGAGATTTTGGCAGAGGGGCGGGAGGAGACATATCGCGACGAATAGACATAGTAGCAGAGAAGACAGTTTTAGATTATCTAAGGGAGGTTAATTTTCCATGCATAGTTCTTGGCGAAGAATGTGGCAAGGTCGAACTTTCAAAAAATCCCGAGGGCTTTATAATAATGGATGCCGTTGATGGATCTACAAATGCAGTAAGGGGTATTCCCTTTTCGTGCTGTTCTCTTGCATTTGCCACAAAGGATAAGCTCAGCTCTGTTACTGACGCAGCAATCATTGATCTGTATACTGGTGATCTATATTCTGCATCAAGAGGCAAAGGAGCTTTTATGAATGGAAAAAAAATCACAGTCCACAAGAAAAAGCCGCTTTACTTTGTGGTAGGAGTGGATTTGTCTGGTATATCGCTAGACTCTCTGCAGAAATTATCCCCCATCATTTCAGCATCTAACCACATCAGGCATTTTGGTGCTGTTGCACTAGAGCTTGCAATATTTGCTCGTGGGCTGGTAGACCTGTTTGTGGACCTCAGAGAAAAGCTCCGAGTCACAGATGTTGCTGCGGGGTACCTTATCGCACTAGAGGCTGGTGGAATCATAGTTGATAAAAATGCAAAGTCACTTGATTCAGATCTTGGCTATGACCAAAGAATTTCCTTTATTGCTGCAGCCAGCCAGGAAATACTCGATGAAACTCTTGAGAAATTGAATTTACCAAACTGACTCTAGCAAAACATCTCCATTTGATTTTGTATGAAAGAAGTGTAAGCGCCCTTGGCGGGATTTGAACTCGCGTCGAGGCCGTGACAGGGCCCCATTCTAGACCGGGCTATACAAGGATTGGATTTTACCCCAAGCCTCTCTATACTACAAGGGCGTTGAAATATTGGGAACAAAAATCTGAGTTTAAAGCTTTCTTTTCATCTAAAAATTTTGTAAAAGACTAAATTATACACAACTATGACCTTTCGCGTGGGTTCGTAGCTCAGCCAGGTAGAGTACCGGACTTTTAATCCGGCTGTCCGGGGTCCGAATCCCCGCGAACCCGCCATATTATAATTTGACTAAGAATTCACATTATCTCAAAATTGTAAATTTCACTTAATAGTTCTCACTGCAAACTCCCTCTAAAAAGAAGGGAATTCTAACTAGTGCAGATGTAACTCTGGAAATTCTGCTTGTTTTATTCCCAAGTCATTCTGAAGGGTTCGTATTTTCTTGGCATATTCTGACATTCGGGCGTGATCACTTTGCACTTTGGCAATTTTGTATCCTCGCCATGCCTTCTTCAAAGCTCCCCACGTCTGACCTGCAGTGTAGTTAGGTTTGTCGGTTTGTGGCTGTACGAATTGGTACATACTTGTATCTCGTCGCAGAAATTTTTTATCTATAGCCATGTGAAGTAAAATCAATGAAAAAGTCAAGAATGCTCCATTAAAATCACGTCTTTATGTATCATAGTTTGCAAAAAATTTCAGTTAAACTTGGCTTTATCTATTTTTTATATATTGTATCATGATCAATTGTTTCAATTTAGTTGATGATGTGAGATGCACACTTGTTCAATCAGATCTTCTAACTTTTGGAATTACAGTATAACCACCTGTTAATATTACCCACAATGATCTGGTTGATGCTTTATCATATTCTGTACTTTCATTAGTAATCATTCACCAGTGCAATAATACTACAAAATTTAAATAATACTAGTAGTACAATGATCTTGTGAAAATCAAGTTGGATCCAACTGTAAAAAGAGAAACAACGTCAATCAAGATAGATCCCACAGTGTGGAAGGAAGCAAAGAAAGATGCCATAGACAGAGATGTTGATTTGTCACAATTAGTAGAGATTGCGTTAAAGACGTGGTTAGAAGATGAAGATCCAAAAAGAGTAAAAAACGAATTGAGGGAGAAGGAATAGATGCTTTATCCCATAGAATATAGACAGAATCTAAAAATCATAGGAGATAAGGTACGCAAGTATTCTGATATGCTATATCAGTATGGTGATGAAGAAAATGATATCGATAAGAAAATACAATGGTATTTTCTAAGCATGCTTTGTGAGTCAGTAGGCTATAACTATCAGCTTACCGTTAGTCATTTACAAGATCTTAACACCTTATCTAATGCCATAGAAAAATTACCAAAGAGTGCAGAATTTGACGATCTTAAGGAAGCATTACGTAAAACAAGTGAGAGAGTAAAACAGACACTAGAGCCCATCAAAGAGGCTTATGACAGAGCAAAGGACTTTGAAAAAAGGATGATAGAAAATGGTATCTACACATAATCAGATCATAAGCGAAGAGACTTTGTCAAATCTAAAGGATTTACGCAAGGACTGCAAAGGTATGAAGGAGGCATTCCTAATAGAATCAACCCAACAATCAGATCCGCTAGTAAAAACACTCTACAAGTCCATTGCAGCCTCGTTTGTGAATGCGGAATTGATATCTTCATGGGTTGAATTATCGCTTGTCTCAATTAATAAACTGGGTAAGACCATAGACAAATTACCTAACAACCAAAGATGCTATACCCCAAGAAAAGAACATGGGAATCAAAAAAAGAGAACCGGTGCAGGACTAAAAATCATTCAAAAGAACAAAAAATAGCAAGCATTGATCTCACAGTACATAACAAACTAGAGTATCTGTAAACTAAATCCAAAGTCTAACTAACGTTAACCTTTGTTTTTTATCAATGACAATACCTTGCTATTCAACACTTCAATTGCGTCTCTTGTCTCATTAGTCCTTTTGTTGGTGCCTGTAATGTAGGCCTGAACTTTGCGTTTCCTATCAGCAATCATGCGTTGTTGTTCGTGTTTTCCTGCAGAACCTTGTGATTTTCTAGTTTCAAGCGAAGATTCAGGTGTTGTGGACTGGATTATTTTATACAATTCCCTTTGGTCTATTTCATTATTTGAGATCACATTTTTTATTTCATTGATTGAAAGGGCAGAGAGTGGTTTTTTAGAATTGGAAGCAATTTGAACCAGATTACCAACAATTTTGTGGGCAGTCCTAAAAGGAATTCCTTTTCTTACCAGAGCTTCTGCGATATCAAGAGATATTGAATATCCACCATCTATTGCTTGACGCAGTTTCTTTTCATTTACTTTCATAGTCTTAAGAAGCGAGTTTGCGACCAAGAGTGATGATATTATTATTTTAGATGTTGGCCATATTGAGACCTTGATTTGTTGCAAGTCCCTATTGTATCCAGATGGTAATCCCTTGAGATTTGACAATACTGCCATCTGGTACCCAATGACCTGGGATGTCTTTCCACGAATCAACTCCAGTACGTCTGGGTTTTTCTTTTGCGGCATCACGCTAGAAGTTGAAGTAAACCTATCAGAGAGTTCAATGAAAGAAAACTCTGATGTAGACCAGATGATAAAGTCCTCTGCCATTCTGCTCAGGTTTGTCATCAATATTGCCGCGTTTCCAA
>JBAVVB010000100.1:0-7452 GCA_049697075.1 Nitrosotalea sp. | reverse complement strand
GATTTTCTTATATCTAGGAGAACTTCCTTTGTAGAAGACTTTTTGACCTGAACATCCATGTAAGTGAAAAAACACTTATTGATGATATAAATCATTACGAAGAGTTGGCAAACGAAAAAAACGCAATAGACAAGGTCTTGTTAGAAAAATCTGTTGATAAGTTCAGCGTAAATGACAACATAGCAATAAATGTAAAATTCTCTGTAACCGGAGGACTTCGTGAAGCATTCAATGAAAAAAATTGGGAGCGTGCATACAACAAACATGATAATGTATTCAAGCTCAAATATGGCATCAAACTCTATTCGGGCGGATTAAGAAAGCACGAGGTGGGTACACCAGTAGATACGTACAAGAAGGTCGCCCTTTTCTGGACACGAAACCCAAAGCTTACCCAGATGGCAGAAAAGAAGGTCTGGGTACAGATATCCAAGAACTTTGAACCTCATATTCCAATGAACCAGGTAGAAGCACAACAGCTATTACTTGATTTTGACGAAAAAATAGATTTCAAGGCATCGGATCTTGGCCCAGGAAAGCACAAGATTGGTGCAGAAGTCTATGTCTCTTGGTTCAAGCATGATTATGCTGAAGAATTTGATGGCAAGACTAGCTCTAAAGAAATAGAAATTGAAATCACCAAATAGGATATAAATGGAATTATGTATGCTATATATTATGTATAACTAACATACATTAATATATATCATATATGCAATACTATACGTAATGCAACTACAAAAACATAACGATTTAGAGTCATATCTTGATTCAGTGTATGTCTTATCCCATAGTTATAACACGGTAATTGCATACAAGGGAGGAGTTTTAAAATTTAGAAATTTTGTCAAGAGCAAATATCAAATTACAGATTTGGAACTAGTAAATGAAATTAAAAATGAAAGATGTGACGTTTATCAAATTTTCAAGGATTTTGTTGTATATCTTGACAAGTTAGAATACAGTCCGCAGACAATCAAACTTGCTCTTGCAGCCGTAAAGGGGTATCTACGACATTTAGGAGTAAAGGTCTATTCTGAAGATCTTAAACAAGAGGTGAGAATCCCCAAGAAAAGCATTGTAAGAGAAGAGGCTGTAACAAAGGAGATGTTGGTCAGGTTGCTTCATAAAGCTCCTGCCAAGCTTCAAGCTGCGATTTTAGTTGCTACTGCAAGTGGAATGAGAGTGGGAGAGCTGGTTCAGATAAGAATTTCAGACATTAATTTTGATTTAAAACCTACTAAAATTAGGATAAGAGCCGAGATTACCAAGACTAGAGAGGCACGAGAAACCTTTCTTACACAAGAGGCAACTGTTGCGTTAAAGGACTATCTGAAACACTATTTTGATTGGAAGGAAGGGAAAAACAACGATGCACTACGAAATATTGCGATTTTTGGTAGGACATCGAAGATCATAAAGGAGTTTATAAGAAAACCAGATAGAAAAAGCCCGCCTTACATGACTGCGGTTAATTGTCTTGACCAGTCCTTGAAGAGAACGATTAAGAAGATTCCTGAATTTGATAGAAAGAATGAAAATTCACGCAGTTTGGTTCATTTCCATTCCTTTAGGAAGTTCTTTAGAACTATGGCAAGCGAGGCTGTAGGAAGGGACTATGCTGAGGCACTAATGGGACATCATTTCTATCTAGACACATACTATACTCTCGCAGAGGAGCGAAAAAGTGAGATGTATGAGAAAGCAGAGCCATACTTGACTATCTCTGATTTTACAAAGATTGAAAAGACTTTGAAAGGAATTTCAGAAAAACAAGAAGAACTTGAAGCGAAAGTAGCTAGACTTGAGAAGAATGCCATACAGGTACCAGATTTCTTAGAATGATTGGATTTTCTAAACTATTATAAATCATTTTTCAGAATTTTCAGATTTTCCATATGCGAACTTGGTGTCCTGTTGACAATGTAAAACTATGTGGAAAACTGCCTTGAATTATTTTAAATCTTGAATGGATTCTCCATCACAAACATATCCAAAAGGAATGATACACTCGATGTTTCCTGCGAACTCTTGCGCTTGTCTCTTCTTTTCTTCCTTGTCAGTCCACCACTTTGCTACAAGAAAGCCGATTACCCATTCTATCATGATTGTATTACGTTAATAGTGAATAAAACGGATGCTAAACAAAGTTCACTATGATTATTCTAATCCTGTGAGATATAGACTCATTCCATTCTTAATCTGTAGTAACTTCAAATGAAAAAGTTCCATCAGCAGAGGAATATCCTTCTTTGCTAACACTAACATCTACCTCAAATGTTCCCGGATCAGAGCTACTACCTATCATCCATGAAAAGCTAAACTGACCATTAGAATCTGTGGTGCCATCAAAATACTTTGTTGTGTAACCTGATGCATATGTCACATTAACTGAGACATTGGCGTTACTTACTGGGTTTGTTCCATCTGTAACTGTAATCGTCATTGATTTAATGTTGCCACGTGAAATGGCATCTAGCCCTTGCATGTCAACATGAAGTGAGCCAACAGACTGGGAGGAATTTGTATTCTGGTAGGTTTGGGTAGGTTGATCTCCATCAGGATCGTTTTGAGTGTCAAAGTTAGATGAGGTGTCAGTATTCTGATTACTCTCTGACCAGTACTTGACCCAATTAGTAGCTATTTCATTTTGGGCAGTCTTGAGATCTAGCGCACCCGAACATACTTGTTTGTTAAGATAGTTTTCTAGAGTATCTTTGTCATAGGAATTAGGAGTAGTATAATGAGGTTCAGGCCAGAGGTTCCTAACATCTGATGGTGCACCACCTATCTCCAGTGGAATAAGATGGTCAAGCTCGTAGTTGCTTGCTGAATCAGTATATCCGTAGGCATCCATTAGTTTGAATTTCAATGGTTCAGTGTAGGAAACTGGCGGTCTTACTGTCTTGGTATATCCGGGCACGCAGATAGTGGAATCGATGTTGTCCTGTGTTACTCTTTGGTCAGCTGCACCGGGTGTGCAAACTGGATCTGGAAGAACGCCGTTGTCAACAGTATTGCATGAAGTAGGTATTACTTGCTGTGTTTGCTCATCTATCTGGTTTGCCTGAGATGGTGCATTCACCGCCTGATCTGCCCGCTGAGCCGTGCTTACCTGAATTATTCCAGCCGAAACAAGATATTGCATTCCTTTTACAAACTCGCCATTACTGACCGTGCCTTCTGACCACCACTTGGCGTCATTCTTTACCCATACAGGAATGCCTGTAGATTGACTTGATGATGCATTTGTTGAAGGGATTGTTATTATTTCATTTTGGATCAGATACTGAATGCCCTTGACAAAATCAGAATCACCTATCTGTCCTTCTGACCACCACTTGGCATTATTTTTAATCCATGATGGAATATTGTAATTTTGATCAGCAAATACTGCTTGCTGTAGTATCACGGTTGTGGCAATGATAATAACAATGGATGAGGAAGTAATGTTATTCATTGGTGATAAAACATCTCAGATATAGATAAACAATGATTTCAGGTCCACGCAAGAGAAAAAGGCTAATAACAAATAAAGAGAATGTAAGCTATGCCTAGGAAATTTTTGCAAGGATCATGTTTGCAAAGTTTATTGCTTCATCACCCAAGTTATACAGACTACCAACTCCGCCAATGGAAATAAAATAATTATTTTTGTTACAATATACACTGGTTCTTTCTTCTAATCCAAAATCTTCCATTATACCCTGACATTCACTTGGTAAATTGCCTAGTGTTGAGAATCCAACTTGTGAATGGGATTGAGCACTAAGGAGCCATTCATCCACTTTTTGTTTTGATTCATCGTTAGAGCCAAATCTATAGATTGAAACATCTATGACACCACTTCCCATATCTTGACTTTTCACATACTCCCTTTGATAAGCGTCTACTGTTTCATTACCAACAGCATTATATGAAATATCCTTCTCTTTGTCCATACTCCAAGTAAGACCGTCACTGTATGTAGGGAATAATTGCATCAAGTCTGATTGGGTTGTAGCTTGTGGTTGTGATATAGCGTTTGATATTGACTGTACCGAGGTTTCATTAGGTAGTTTATTTAGTATTATTTGAGCCAATTTTGTCATATCCTGTTTTACTTGATCACTGTTATCGTAGTCAATTGGGTTTTCCCCTAAAGTGTATTCATCTTTTTGACAGAAAAAAGTAGTAGATAATGGTCCGACATCACCGCCCATATGTCTATCACCTTCCCAACAATAATTTTTGATAGAATTATCTGGTGTTATGGCTATGCTACCCTGTGTCTTCATAGATTTCCAAGAATTGATTGATTGCTGTGCCTTGTCACTTGATTCGTATTTGGCAATTTCCACATGAATTTTTTTATTGTCATAATTATTTGTGTATGATTGATACCAATCTTCTAACCATTCGTTACCTTGTTCTGTTGACAAGGTCAAATTGCCAACTATCCATCCATCACCCAAATCTGTTTGTTGGGGAAATAGTGCCTGAGTGGAATTAACTGGTTGACTTACTGCTTCCGTTATTGGTTGTGTTGTTGTTTGTGTAGTTTTTTGGAGAGATATAATTCCATTTTGAACCAAATAATCAATACCTTTTACAAAATCCGAGTCTCCAATCATACCTTCTGACCACCAAGCCGCGTTATTTCTTACCCAAGAAGGGATCTGGTGCGTTCCATTCTCCGCTGGCAAACTTGAATTCATAGGAACTTGTACAAGTCCTTGCTGTACCATGTATTGTATCCCTCTTATGTAATCTGCATCTCCGACTTGACCGTGAGACCACCATTTTGCAGTATTCTTGATCCAGATTGGAATGTTAGTTTGATTTAGTGAGGAAGGAATTATTTTTGTAATATTAGATCTCTGTGTTGTAATACTCTCTTTTAATGTGGAATTTGAAGCAACCTTGTTTGTCATATTTGTTGTTAACATAATGTGGACAGGGATTTGTTTGACCGTAAAAGCAAGTGCGCCAATAGGAGTACTTCCATAAGTTGCAGAAACAGAATAAGCACCATTCTGTGAGTTAGAATCAAGTGGCAAAGATGTTTCAAAGGTTCCGTCATTATTTGCTGATATTTTAGAACCTTTCGTACTGCTATCAGGCAGAGTAAAAACGATTGTTACCTTGGTATCGCCTGAGATAAGATTGTTGATAGTTCCATTCACTTTTACAACAGTACTGTTAACATATGTTACATCATATTCAACTCGGTCTATCTGTAAACTTCCAAAAGAACTTGAAGCCTTTATTGCATAGATAGGTTCTGAAATGGATAATCCGAATAGAGTTAATGCTATAGTCAGAACGAGAATATGTAAGATTGTTCTATTTGATGTCGTGTGGTTATTCCTGAAGAAAAGATACTTAAATTGGATCTTGGGTTATATGATTATGGTATATCATAAGGATATGTACTAACAATGTCTCCTAAATCTGACGAAATCGACAAAATGATTCTAAAATACATAGAGAAAAGCGACTGGCCAGTAACAACAGAGATGGTTGCTAAAGGAACTAGAGTAAGCTGGAATACTGCCCAGATTCATCTTTACAAATTGCAATATGAAGGAAAGATCAAGGGAAAGAGAGTGGGAAGACAAAACCAATGGATGAGAATCAGGAACTAGTCGCAAATTTTCAGGGTTTTACGTTTTGTATGGCATACCCCAACATTGCAAGTGCTATGACTGCAAAGACTGGGGCAAGAAAAGCCAATACATAGGCGATCTTTTTTCCAATTGTCATCTCGTAGAGTTGACTACCAGATTTGTCCATGAAATCGTTAAACTCTTTTGTCTGGTTTCTTGCGTCAAAGATTTGCCATATGAAAAGTACAAAATATGATATCGGAAAGACAATTGAAAATATGATATAGAGTACTTCTGACTGCTGGTAATTGATCCCCGCCGAATTCACACTGGTTCCAAGAGATCCAATATAACCTCCATACAATGGATTCAATTTTCCAACGTATTCACTAATGAGCGAAGATAGTCCGATTAGTGATAAAAATATTAGAATCCATCCAGAATACAAAAGTGCCAAGCTTCTTCCAATATTGCCGATATACCTATGTGCTATTCCAAGAAAACCAAA
Organism: Nitrosotalea sp.; assembly: GCA_049697075.1. Taxonomy (GTDB): domain Archaea; phylum Thermoproteota; class Nitrososphaeria; order Nitrososphaerales; family Nitrosopumilaceae; genus Nitrosotalea. The sequence goes on along the minus strand of JBAVVB010000100.1, from coordinate 1,356 downwards.
TATCCCAAAGAGTAATGATAACACAAGAGAGGTTCCTTCACTTTTGTACTTTATAGCTCCACGATATCCAAACCTAGTTTGATATGTTCCACAGTTTGGACAAAAATCAGTTGATTCTGAAAGAGCCAAACCACATCTTCTGCAATAATTGGTTGAAAGTTTTCTTTTTTCGGTAATTGTTTCTACATGTATTTTTTGTTTTAGTTTTTCTTTGCGAGGCTCACCAAAATTATATTCATCATGAAAAGTACCACATTTTTTACATAACGCATACATTCTTGATACTGTAGAACCACATTTACTACAGAAATTCACAGGAATCTCTTTGTTTATATCAGTCTCTGTTTTGTTTCTATAATCACGTTTCACATTTCGTATTTTCTGATCCAAGGAACCTATGGTTTTTTTTACGATCCACTCTTCTTCTATATGCGGATAGAGACATTTAGAAATTAACATGTCTACATATGTTTGGTCTGATGGATATAATGGGTGTCCATTTTCTAGTGCGTTAACTATAGAATCTAATCTCATGGTGTCCCCATAGCCAAACTCAATAAGGTTTTCAATTTCTCGTATAAGCTCCTGAGACATGAAGGAGTTATCTAGAAGATTCCTACATAAAAAAGATCGCATAACATCTAGGTATGCTGCTTGTACTAGAAATTGTATGCCTCTGATGAATTCGCTATCTGATATTTTTCCATCTGCCCACCATCCGGCAATTCCTTTTACCCATGGCGGAATTTGATTGGTAGACTGTGTGTTTGATATGTAATTGATAATAGAGTGGATATAAACAGGCTTGCTAGCATGCCTGAATGTCTTGGAATGATGTAAGCTATGTTATTGCTAGCAAGACAAGAAAGGCTGTACTCTTAAAACTGGAAACTCCTAGAACACCGACATTTCTTTCAAATGAACTCAATGTCAATCTGGCAAATATCAGCAGAGGACTTGCGGAATTGGAGAATAAGAACATAGTTGTATGCCTCACACCAAATCAGAAAGTGGGTAAGATATATGCTCTAACTAAGAAAGGTAATGACATCATTAGTAAGATAAAGGTCATGGAGAAATCATAACCTGAGCTTCAAACATATATAATAGATTTTTCCGAATTTCACAATCAAGATTTATAATACTTTTTTCAGAAATTCCAAAATTTCGTATGTAGATGTGGTGCGTACATGATTGGCAAAAACTACGTAGAATTTTGCACAATTATATGAGGGTTGGGCATAATTCCAGACCATTTTGATTACATTACAAAATCAGTTTGATAGAAACAGCTAAGGATCACTTCTTGGAAATATCATTGCAACATGTATTTGACAAGAAGATTCCCCAGCAAAA
>JBAVVB010000099.1:0-9340 GCA_049697075.1 Nitrosotalea sp. | reverse complement strand
GTCCTGTAAATCTTAACTTTTTTTATATCCTGAAGATTTGGGAATTTTTCTCTAATTATCGCAATCTCTTTTTCATTTAGGTCAAAGTCTCCTTCAGCAAGTCTAACTTCGGATTTTAATTCCTCAGACATTTCGTCACAGAGATCTAACTCTGAAACCTTTTGATCTTTATTTAGCAGAGTAAGAGCTTCAAGTATTGTTGTCTTGCCACTCTCATTTCTTCCTATGAATGCAGCCAAGTCTCCAACTTTAATATCCCCCGAATCATGAATGCAACGATAAGATCTAACTCTAAATTTCCTAAGTCGCATCTAGCGGCTATTGCCCAGTCTGTGATTTAACTTATTCGTCAAAATTATCATGCGAGTTCATTCTCTGACCAAATAGATATAAGGGAATTCAAGCGGTTAGATTACAAAATGGCTGCAAGGAAAATAGTTTATGTTGTTTTTGTACTCCCTGTAGTAATTTCAGTAATTCTTGGTGGATTTGTTTTGTCAAACGTTTTGGCACAACCTGACAGACAACTAAACATGTGGCAGTTTAACTTTGTATTCCAGCCTACTCAGGAGGGTAGCAACGATATCAAAATAGTGAATCTTTTGACTTCGTATCCAGTATCTGTACCATTAAACTTCACCGTGAGAGTAAACAACACTGCTTTTGACTGTGGTGACTTGTACATGACTGTCTATAATCTGCAGACTTCACCAAAACAAGCCATAGATCAGAATGCCTATTTTTCACAGTGCTTTGTACAAACAAATTCTACACTCCCACTTCGTGAGATGTTTTCTCCAGTTATCAATAGTACTGGAACCTATCAGATTGTGGCAGATATGAAGGACAAATCATATCAGAATGACATAAACGTGACTGCTACATTTAACGTTCAATAATTGAATCATATGTTATTATATTGCAATCAACCAAGTACTAGTGAGGAGTAACGTTATTGTTATTGAGATATAATTATGGCTAAAAAGAAAGAGAAAAAATCATCAAAGAAAGTAGAAGTAAAGAAAGTAGTAGAGGTAAAAAAGTCAGAAGAAAAGAAAGCAGAAGTAAAGAAAATACCTCCAAAGGCAGACAAAAAGAAAATTTCTGAATCAAAGAAGAAACAAGTGGAACCTACCGAAGAGGAACTTGAGGAAATTGATGAAAAAGAGCTTGAAAACTTTGAGATTGAAGGGTTGGACATGGAAAAACTCAAAACAACAGTACTTGGCCATGTTGCAAAACGTGGCGATGAAGGTATATTTCAAAGCGAATTATGGAAGAAACTCAAACTTTCAATCAGAGACGGTTCAAGACTTGCTCTAAAACTTGAAAGACAACACCTGATCAAAAGAGAAAAGATTTTAGAAGATGGAAGATGGACATACAAACTTAAGATTGCTCATGCTCCTGTCAGCACTTTATCAATAGAATCTGCACCATGTCTTATCTGTCCTGTTGAACCAAAGTGTACGCTAGAAGGTGAAGTAAGCCCACGAACCTGTCCTCTTATAGAACAATGGGTTTTGACTGAGTTTGGAAATTCTAAAAAGCCAAAGAAATGAAACTAATCGACGCACGGCGTGACTTGTATAGAAGATTAGCTCATCAAGAGGGGTATAGGAGCAGAGCCGCATACAAGCTCAAAGAGTTAAACCTCTCTTACAGAATTATTGGGCCGGGATTTTACGTTTTGGATTTGGGATGTTCTCCTGGAGGATGGACTCAGGTAGCTCTTGAATTGGCAGGTAATAGGGGAAAAGTTATGGGAATTGACAAAGCATTTGTTGAAGAAATTTCAAATGCTCACATAATACGTGGTGATATTGAAGATGAATCCATTGTGGAATCAATCTTTGATTATTTTGGTGGGAAGATAAATGCTGTAATATGCGACATTTCTCCACAAATTACCGGTACTTGGTCTATGGATCATGGTCGCCAAATCTCTTTGAATTATGCTGCAAGTAAAATAATGGATCACGTTCTTGCACGAAAAGGCAATGCATTGTTCAAGGTCTTTGACGGTGAATATTCAAATGAGTTTAGAGACTATATGAAGAAAAAGTTTGTCAAAGTACAGCTAAAAAAACCAAAAGCCAGCAGAAGAACAAGTAGTGAATTATATCATATTTGCTTGGGCTATCTTGGAAGCTAGATTATAGACAAGATTTCATCTACACGAGCATCTGTCTTAAAAGCTGCAGGATTGAGGCTTGTTGCACTTGCCCTAAAGCCGGCATTCTGAATATTTTCTATTGTTTTTGCCAGTGAAGTTGGTGCAGAATGTTTCATGTGAGCTAGCTCATCAATTGTAAAGTACGTGGGAGGCATATCTATTTCGTCTCTGCATCTTTCTAGTATCTTCTTGCATGATTTATCCACTTGAAATTGTTTTTCTTCAATAATCATTTCATTTACAAAGTCCTTGTTGTAGAGACTTCCAATCCAGAGTGGACCTGCAAGCTCTGCTTTCAAATTGCAAACCTCGCATTCGTATTTGACTTCGCTTGTAATGTGCCTGTTGCCGCAATTTTTACAATGCAATATGTAGCCCATTTCCTCCTTATCGTTTGTTTTAACAAGCACTTTCACGTATGCCTTGTAGTAATGCATGTTATTTTGCACAAACAGAGGCACTATTTTCACATCTAGTCTTCCCGCAACTATATTCATGCATCCAAGAATTAATCTAAGTGCAATTTCGTCTCCATACTCCACCCTGACTGGTACGCCATAGTACTTTCGCTTACATGCTGCAGGAAATAGGCCATGCAACACTGTAAGATCTGTAGCCGTAACAGAAAGAAGACCGCCATGAAATGTAGCCCTTATTCCACAATCGAGATATTTTGATGGAGATCCAAATGGATCAATGTCAACAATTGCTCCTCTATGCTCTCTTTTAGAATGCAAACTAAGGAATCTGCAAGCCTCATTTTCTGAGAAAATACAATTTGTAACATTGTTTAATTTGGCAATATTTTCTGCGATCTCTAGGGCTTTTGGATTTACATCATTGATGAAGACTTGCTCTATTGTATCTAATTCGTTTGCAACTCTGACGCTCCTTGCACCTATGCCTGCAAGTGAATCAAGAAAGACTTTGGGCCCCTTGAAAGTTTTCAGAAACGCAGAATATGCTACTATGGAAAAATCTCTGTTTATTTTTGCTCTTGGATTGAAGAAAGCAGGTTCCATTGGGGGAACTTTCTCTACTAATGCCCCTTTTGGCACTAAAAGTCTGGTAGTGCCTTCAACTATTTCAGCAAGATCTGATTCCAATTGTATGATCTAATCTAAAATGATTTAATACATCTAGCGCAAGAACAACTCAAATGTTAGTATGTGGAGTCGATGACGCTGGAAGGGGATCGGTCATAGGCCCGCTTGTTATTGCAGGTATATGCATTGAGCGCAACAAAATAAAACGGCTCTCTGACATTGGGGTCAAAGACTCAAAGCAGCTTAGCCCTAGTGCGCGAGAAAATTTATACAAAAAAATACTTGCTATAGTGGATGACTACTATGTGGCAAAAATTCCGCCTCATGTGATAGATCAAAGTGTAAAAAAGAACGAACTGAATCAACTGGAGGGAAAATACATGGCAAAAGTAATTGCTAAACTAAAGCCTGATTCTTCGTATGTTGATTCATGTGACGTAAATCCAAAAAGATTTGGGTTGCTAATTTCAAAACTTGCTCACGCTAAAAAAGTGCATTCTAGCCATCACGCAGATGCAAAATTTCCCGTAGTTTCTGCAGCTTCTATCATAGCCAAGGTAAATCGAGACAGGGCCATTGAGAAGATAAGAAAGAACTTCAATGTGGGAAGCGGATATCCGTCCGATTCCAAGACAATGAATTTTATCAAAGGTGAAATTAACCTCAATGGTACGCCATCAAAATTTGTAAGAAAGAGCTGGAAACCAGTCAAGATTCTGCTTGGTATAAACTGAATAATTATCCGAGATATCTGGCAATGACCATGCTGTGGTCCTTCTCATATGGTGCCAAGTTAATCTCTTGGACTATCTCAAAATTATCTTTTAATTTCTTAGCCTCATTGCGAGTTATTTCAGCAGGATCTTTTGTAACATCTATACTTCGTGTCTTTATTACAAGCATCAAAAAGCCGTCTTTTTTTAGGTACGTCTTACAATTCAAAATGGCAATCTCGGTTTGATCTGGTTGGGCAATGTCAACATAGACAACATCGACAGTTCCATAAACTGAAAAATATTCTTTGGGATTTCGTGCATCTTGAAGAATAGGCACTATATTTGATCTGTGAGATGCGACTCTGTCAAGAAATTCTCGTGCAACTCTGCTTGTATGTTCAACAGCAAATACAATTCCACTTGGACCTACAATATCTGAAACATGGCTTGCAGTTGTTCCGGTAGAAACCCCAAGGTAAAGAACCCGCGATTTTCTAACTATTGGAAGAACATTGAGGTTATTCATTATGGCTGAGCCAAGCTTGCTTCTGTACGGATCCCATGCCCTGAACTCTTCATCCTTGATTTTGACTAGCTTTTCTTTGTAGACTTGATTTCCTGGAACGAGATTTAAAGTTGCAAGTCTTTTTTCTCCGTCTATTTTAACCCAGAAAATGTTATCTTCTTCGTTTTCCAAATTTCCTTCGTTTTGACTGTTGCCAGTCGTTCTTTTTGTCTCTTTGTTTGCCAAAGTCACCACCGTGTCTTCCTCCTCCTCTTTGGTCAAATGATCTACGTTGTTGCATGGGCGGCGCTGGTCTCTCCGGTGGAGGATCTTTGTATTTTTCTCCAATCTCGGTAATTCTTATATTTAATTTTTCAAAGAGTGTATCATTTCTCCCTGCTCCAAAAACATCTACTCTTGCAGCAAGTGCTGCCTTGGCTGCTATTGCCCTTGCAATCTTACCTCGTTGCCATTTTGGCGCTGCATGAACTAGAGTATGTTGAAACAATAGACCGTGTTTTGGAGGTTGAGCGCCAGTTTTCAGAGCGCGGAAAAGTGCTTTTTCTGCACCCAGGACCTGAATTGTACTTGCAGGCATGGTAGCTAATCTTCTAAGACTGCCTGCTCTTCCAAGTATTCTGGCTCCTACCGAAGTTCCTAAAATCCCAGAAAGGTTAGGAGCTATTACTTGCATCTGAGCCTCTATGTGTTTTTCTAAATTGGATCTTAACTCCGATAGTTCCAAGATTTGTTTTGCAAGACTTTGTGCTATGGCAAGATTTTCATTGGAAATCTGCCCTCCTCTGCTTTTTGCTTGCAAGAGCGACAGCATCTCTACCTTTTCGTCGGGAAATCCTGCATCGACATACACTTGTTGATTGAGATTGTCCCTGCTGCCTGCCATAACTATTTTAGAATAACCTATGATTGTATCAATTAGATTGTCTAGCTCTGGAAAGTGAAGACCGTACCACTCTCTGAGTCTTGAGCTTAGCAGATTGGATATCTTGTCAATCTCATCTAATGCGCCAATAGCTTGAATAATATGAAGATCTGGACTCTCAGAGATCTCTGTAACCTTTGAAGAAGAAAGTTGCATTGCAAACTCTCTTAGTTTTCCTCTTGCATCGCCTTCATCTGTTGCAAATCCCGAGTCTACAAGTACTCTAAGTTTGGAAGACTGGATAGTTTCAATCTTGTTCTCTTCCATAAGTTCGGCATCTATTGATCTTTTCTTTAGAATTTTGAGAAGGCTTGTATCGTTAACCGATACGCTTGTTCCTATCTTGGAAAGGAATTGTTCTAGTTCATTAATGTTGGACATTTCCTTTTTTAGTTCGATGTACTCCTTTGCAGGATTTCTAAACGGGAATGATTTTACACATTTGTTGTTATCAAAAATTGCAACACCAAGCTCTGTTAGAATCACAGAATGCATACAGAGCATTTTCATGTCTTACTAAAAAAGGTAACATTGGACCGTCCTGCATCAACTGTTATAAGACAAACATTTTTTATAATTAGAAGTGAATCCCGACATCTCTACAAATGTGGGGCCAATATCACTTGAACGACCCACTATGCTTGCCTCCGGCATTCTTGGTATATCGCTTGAAGTTTTTGCTCGCTTATATAAGGAAGGGGCAGGTGCGCTTGTAACAAAATCGCTCAGTAAAGAGCCTTGGGAGGGATATCCAAATCCTACTGTGGTTGGAGTAAAAAGCGGATACCTAAACGCTGTCGGACTTTCAAATCCAGGTGCTTCCTACTTTGCAAAAATGATCTCATCTAACACAACAGTTCCAATTGTTGTTAGTTTGGTTGGGTCTGTTCCAGAAGACTTTACTTTTATGATAAAACAATTCGAGAATGTCAAAGTTCTGGCATATGAGCTGAACTTGTCATGTCCTCATGTAGAAAAAGTAGGGCTTGAAGTTGGCGATGACCCTAACCTTGTACAAAAAATAGTCAGAGAAGTAAAAAAAGCGTCAACGGTTCCAGTAATATCCAAAGTCGGTCTTGGCTCATCTGACTATCTTGAAACGGTGAGAGCATCTTGTGAAGCAGGAATAGACGCTATAACTGCAATAAATACAGTAAGGGCAATGGCAATTGATGTTGAAACTACACGACCGGTTCTAAGTCACAAGATAGGTGGACTGTCGGGTACTCCAATAAAACCAATTGCAGTACGATGTGTTTACGAAATATCGTCAAAATTTGACATTCCAGTTATTGGTTGCGGCGGGGTATCAAGTTGGGAAGATGCAGTTGAATTTATACTTGGAGGTGCCAGCGCAGTTCAGATTGGTAGTGCTGTTGCAGAAAAATTGGGTGGAACATTCTCTGAAGTAAATAGTGGAATATCAAAATACATGGAAAAGAAAAATTTTCAGAAAATTGGTGACATGGTTGGAATTGCAAAGAAATACTGATTCCTCGACAATAGTGACAATTGAAAAGATAATTGACGAGACTCCAACTGTGCGTACTCTGGTTTTTTCTGATGACTTTCTATCCAAAGTATTGCCTGGACAATTTGCGATGGTTTGGATTCCAGGAGTAAACGAGCTACCAATGAGTATAATGATATCTCAAGAAAAAGGAAAAGCTGCTTTTACGGTTAGAAAACATGGTTTAGCCTCCACAGCCCTTTACTCTGTGAAACCAGGTGACCAAATTGGAGTTAGAGGCCCGTATGGAAATTCCTTTACCATGAGGCAGGGACGACTATTGCTTGTGGGTGGAGGGACAGGACTTGTTCCCCTGATGAGACTTGTGACATTTTTGAAAAAGACTGATAACGTGACCGTAATGATGGGTGCTAAAACAAAACAGGAGGTTTTCTTTGAAGGGCTTGCAAATAAACTTCTAGAGCAAAACCCGCACAAAGTCATTGTAGTAACTGAAGATGGGACGTATGGAGAGACAGGACTTGTAACTGATGCAATGCAAAGACTGCTCAAAGAAAATACATTTGATGCAGTTTATACCTGCGGACCTGAAAAAATGATGCACAAGGTGGTACAACTTGCTTCTCAAAACAAGATCTATGCTGAAGCCAGTATTGAAAGGATGATGAAATGTGGGATGGGACTTTGTGGAAGTTGCTGCTTTGGAGATGTACTGGCATGCAAAGATGGTACGGTATTTGATAGTCAATATTTGCTTACAAACAAGGAATTTGGGTACACCCACAGAAGCAAGTCGGGCATATTAGAGAACTATTAGACTCTTGGAAATACAAGAAACCTTAAAATGCTATAGGAATTCACTGAGATTGAAAATTGGGTCATCCAAAAGTTGTCTTAAGTGCTGATCGTACACTCATGTCCCCCTATCGTGGGATATCTTTAGCTACATTTTTTGGATGTGCTCCTGCAATTGATCCGCACAGACCAAAAAACAGCATGTGGTATTTTCTTTTAAAAGATCAAGTAACTCCTAAGATACTCTTTGATTTCATTTGTAATCCTATAACTCATACTAATGGAGTTGCTAACTATGCACCATATGGACTACGAAAGCTAGAAGCGGCACTATTGAGAGATGGTTACAAACGAGAAGATGTTGTGGTTGCCCATCCAGATCACATTGATAAATTCATTGGTCCTGAGACAGAAGTTGTCGGCACTTATGAAATGGATCCACTAGGAATGGGCCCAGTTACAATGACATTCACTTATGGCCGCAAGCAGACATCTTATGATGAATATTACAATGCATACTTGCACAAGAAAATTAATGAGGCAAAGAAAAAGAATGGAAGTAATGCCAAAGTAATTGTTGGTGCATCGGGAACTTGGCAATACAATTACGATCCAAAGAAAATTCAAGAATATGGTTTGTATGCAGTATTAGAAGGAGAGCTTGGTGGCATTGCTCCTGAACTAGATGGCCATGCAGGAGAGTTCTTTAACAAATTAATTGGCGGAGAATTTGAAAACATGAATCCTTTTGTTAAAAGCGATTTCAAAGTTGAGGTAAAAGAATTTGGAAGAGATGAGGAAAAGTTCCACGGAAGATTCATCCATTATTGGGACGAGCCTGAAATTGATGAAATTCCTGATATTGTAGAGCCTAGCATGCACGGAATGGTTGAGGTCATGCGAGGATGTGGAAGAGGATGCAAATTCTGTGATGTTACTCTGAGGCCTCTTAGATACTATCCTCCTGAGAAAGTAAAACGTGAGATCGAAGTCAACATAAAAAAAGGTGGACAGAGAAATGCTTGGCTGCACAGTGATGATATCTTTGTGTATGGTCTTGACCCAAGAAAGACAAAGAACATGGCACCAAACAGAGAAGCACTTGAAGAGCTATTTACGGCAGTAATGTCAGCTGGTATAGCCCACACTAATCCAACTCACGGTACGCTTGCAGGTGCAATAGCTGATGAAAAATTAATTCCAAATATTTCAAAAATCATTAAATCAAGTCCAACTAACAAGATTGGAGTCCAGTGCGGTTTTGAGACAGGAAGTTTACGATTGATTGGAAAATATGCAGACAGAAAATTATCGCCATACAAGCCAGAAGAATGGCATTGGGTTGTAAAGGAAGGAGTCAAGACATTAAATGAGCATCATTGGATACCTGCATTTACACTCATCATGGGATTGGATAACGCAGAGACTGAAGAAGATGCATGGGATACCATACGCCTCATCAATGAGCTAGAAAAAGAACAACCAGAATCCATGTTTACAACAACGCCTTTGACTTTTGTTCCAATTGGATTGCTTGAAAAATCAGAGTTCTTCGATATTGGTAATGAGATGACTGCAGCTCAGCTAGGTGTCATGTACAAAACATGGCAGCACAACTTCAAGTATGGAATTCAGAAATTCATGGATAAAACAGGACAGAACGGTCCACTCAGACGTAAAGTATTCAC
>JBAVVB010000098.1:0-5222 GCA_049697075.1 Nitrosotalea sp. | reverse complement strand
ATTGAATTGAGTTTAGAAATGTTGCATCATCTATCTTTCCCTCAAACCACCAATTAGCAGTATTTTTTAACCAATAAGGAATTACATTTCCGCTTGATTCCTCATTATTTGATATCGTGGAGTTTTGTTGAGTCAGATACTGTATCACATTATAAAAATCAGAGTCACTTGCTTTTCCATTTGCCCACAGACCTGCCACTCTTTTTGCCCATACAGCACTAGTTGAATTGTGAGTAGACTCTATGCTAGTTTGGTTATCAAAAAGATAAAGCCATGCTATGCCCGATTCTGTTTTATTGATAAGAGTTCCTTCCAAAAGAACTGTATTGTTAAAAGAGCCAAATTTAGAATCATCTATGTTAACTGCCCTAAGAGTCACCTCGCCTCTAGTTGCAAACTGGGGATAATCGTTGATATTGAAAACTCTGATTGCAAATCTTCCATTTTGAGTATCATTTGGCATTACATTTTTAGTGATTACCTCTCCTCCTTGTGCCTCCATTAGCTCAGATGCAAACTGGGTTTGCAAGGGATTGATTATTTTATGATCAGGATCGGCATACGAATAATCTACTGGTTGCGGGGGAGTCTTGTTACAAATTTCATTCCTCCAAGTACCAGGGGACTTTATTGCATCAATCATTAATTGGCCATGAAGTAGTTCATGATATAGTACTACTTGGTTTTCTACCTGATGAACTGTAGGGTTTACATCTGTTTCATTTAACAAAATTTCTGGATTAAGTCTTAGCTCATTGTTACATTGAAGCGTAACCTTTCCTGCTTCTGTTGTAGCAAGACAGTTCCATGTATAAGTCCCTCCTGTAACTACATCCTGATGAGAATTATTTTCATCAAATTTAGCTAAGCTAGTAGTGATTACAGCTACTACAAAATTATTTGTATCATTAGCATTGCATGAAAAACTTATGATCAGCGGTCTTTCAAATGTCTGAATTACGTCTGTTACATCGGTCTTTGGAACAGTGGTCTTTTCAAGTTGAGCAAGCAATTGATTGAAAAGAGTTTGTTCTTGGGTTGTTGGAGGCTCATAAGTTGCGTATACTGAGACAAAACTTGTAAAAACCAGAGCAGTAATTGCCAGACATAGATTTTTCAAACTAGAAAATTCACTTTTTTGTAATTAAGAATTAGGACTCTGCTGTATTTGATTCTTAAATTCATCCCATGCAGGCTTTGTGTTGTTGTTATCATCAATTAGTCCCGTACTACAAAGATATGCCGCCGTATTATTCAAAAGAATACTGTTAGCAAATGCAGTTTGCACATTTGCATTCAGGCCACTATAACATGTATCAAATGGTCTGTCATATTGCCTGTACCATGTCATAAACTCAAATTGGGATTCATTTTTCCTGTAAAAGTCAAATGCAGTCTTTACAAATTGTGCCTGATCTGCCTCTGTTCCGTTAACTGCTTTATCTGTACTCCACCCAATCTCCATTAATGCAATGTTCTTCCCACCTGCAAAATCTATCATCTTCTGAAGATTTTGTGCCTCTTCGTCAGGACTCTGGGTTTGATAGAATTCCAGATCAACTGGAGCATAAGAATACGCTACAAAATCACCTTGATTGAGTTTTTTTACCGTGTCAGAATCAGAGTGGTTTATCAGGTCATTTAATGAAAACCAGTTTCCAAACTTGACATTGGGGTGTTTTGCCTTAAGATCGGCATAAACTGAATTGAAAAAGTCCACATATTTTGGAATGTCATTTGGATGATCTCTAAAGTAAATGTCCACATCTCCACCTATGATTACATAATCAACAATGTAGTATCTTGATAGAATTGTGTCAAGCGCACTTGCTGTCTGGTTTGCTAAATTTGCATCAAGATTTGGTTGTCCCAGCCAATTTGGAAATGGTCCAAGCTGTTCGTTGTTTATTATAGAAAAGTAAAGTGTGACGTTGAGATGTTGTTCCCTATTTAGGCCCATGAGAATATCATAGGTTTGCCAATTGAAAGTTCCCTGTTGTGGTTCTATGATTGGCCACAACATGTAGACATTGCTTCGACCTATACCTGTTGATGCAGCCTGGATGTATGCATTATGCACTTCATCAAAGGTTGGCCTTTCAGTTGGTGGCATAATGACTAGACCAAGTTTTGGATTTGGTGTCACTTGAGTCTGAGGTTGTGGTTGCACTTGAGGCTGCATAACAAGAAAGAACACTGCAACAGCAATTGCAACAGCTGCTCCACCTATAACAATCCGGATAGTTTTTTTCTGCAACGCTATTTTCAATAAATAATGATACTAAAAGAGTTTTGATTTTAGAGCAGCGGATCTATCCAGATGTGCATCCACTATACCCACATTCAATGCATATGTTGCAGCCTTCTGCGAAGACAAGTGCATTTTTACATGTTGGGCATAGCGTCTCTTCAATTTGTTCAGCCGTAAGTTTTGGCGGCAATTGCATGACTCCACTTTCTGGAATCTTGATCTGAAGCGCTCGTTCCACTTGAACTTTCAGATAAGCGTTTGTGACATTCTTTGAAATGTAATCAGTTACATATGCGCTGGGGGTAACTTGGAATGTCTTTTGTACATCATTGCCTGTCATGTGAAGTACCTGTTCATGTCTTGAGCCGTCTCGGTACACAGTGATTCCCTTTAGTCCGAGTTCATGTGCTAACAGATATGCTGCCTTTACATCATCAGATGATACATCATTTGGCATATTGATTGTCTTTGCGATGGCATTTCCTATCCATCTTTGCCATACACCTTGTGCCATCAAATGATCTGTCCAGTGAATATCCATTGCTGTGACAAAGATTTTCTGCATCCATTCTGGAATCTCTTGTATTCCTTTTACTGAGCCATAGTTATTTGCAATCTTTTCCAGTAACTGATCACTGTATAGACCATGTTCCTTGAGAACTGCTTCAAATATCTTGTTTGTGTAGAAGAATCTTCCCACGGTTACTCGCTTTTCAAATACAAGTGCAAACATTGGTTCCATTCCGTTGGAGCAATCTGCAATCATGGACAAGGTTCCAGTGGGTGCTACTGTAGTGGTGAGAACATTTCTGATTCCGTTCTTTTGGATCTTTGCTATCAAGGCATCCCAGTCATAGGTACGAGTATTCTTTGGTTTTTCATAATAACCTGCCACTGGAATCTTCCCTTCGGGATATTCTGTTTTGGAGCACAGTGGAAATGGTCCTCGTGTTTTTGCAAGTGCGATACTTTCTTCTGTGGAATAGTAGGTTAGTGCCTCGGCTAATTTTTCTTGGAATTCATATCCTTCTTGTGAATTGTATGGGATCCTTAGTTTGAATAACAGGTCGGCAACTCCCATTACTCCAAGCCCTATTCGTCTAGAGTCCTTAGATGCCTGATCTATTTCTGGAATTGGATAATTGTTTACATCAATTATATTGTCTAGGAATCTGGTTGTTTTTCTAATTGCTTCTTCATATCTTTGCCAGTCAAATTCGTATTGTCCATCTGCCTTTCTCTTTACAAAGTTAGCCAGATTGATTGATCCCAGATTGCATGATTCGTATGGATACAAGCTTTGTTCCCCACAAGGATTTGTTGCACGCAGTGGCGCACCACGAGCCTTTGCAAATACATTATACTTGTTGATTATATCAAAGAAGATCAATCCAGGTTCTGCACTCTTCCATGCAGATAGTGCTATCAAATCAATAATATGATGTGCATTCACCTCTCTGACTGGAGACATGTCCAGAGGACTTCGTAGTGTGTATTTGCCATCTTGTGAATTTACCAATGCTTCCCAAAAGTCTTCCCAGACTCCTACACTTACATTAAAGTTCTCTAGTACACCTGGTTTTGTTTTAGCAGTAATGAATTTCTCAATATCTGGATGCCATGATTCTATGATTCCCATGTTTGCACCCCTTCGTTTTCCTCCCTGCTTGACCACTTCTGTAACAGTGTTAATTATATTCATGAAAGAGACTGGGCCCGATGCAACTCCCGATGTTGATGCAACCATATCTCCTTCTGGCCTCAAGTCAGAATAATTGATACCAACACCACCACCTGATTTGAATATCAAAGCAGCGTCAGAAGATGACTTCATTATTCTTTCCATGTCATCAGGCATTGCAAGCACAAAACAGGCAGAAAGTTGTCCAAGTCGCGCTCCTGCATTCATCATTGTAGGAGAATTTGGCAGAAAGTCTTGAGAAGCCATCATTTCATAGTATTCGTCGATTCTTTCTGCATGTTGTTCAAACTTGTTTGCTGCCAGCATTGTAAGAAATTCTTTAATGTTAACCTTCATCTGGCCTCGTTTGGCAAGGTCAATGTAATGCTGTATTAGCGACCTAAAATGATATTTGCTGAGATAGTATTTTCCTATTTTGAATTTGCAGTTAAAGTCATCAAGCTTGTCTAGATATCTTGCTGCTTCCTCTATATTCTGTGTGTTACCTCCCTCCACACTAAAGATTGAGGGATCTTTTAGAACATCAGAGATTCCAACAAGCGTTGCAACTCTTTCAAACATCTCACCAGGGCTTTCGGTTATCTGGCCCTTGTTGTTTCTGAGTAGATATCTAGAGGCAAGAACTCTAAGACAATTAAGATCAAATTTCTTAGCAACAGAATCAAGAGTAGTGGATTCAAGTACCTTTGATTTCTCTTCTCGTACCTTTCTGCGTTCGTGTCTATACAGTATGTATGCTTTAGCGATCTCCCCTAATCCTTCATCAATTAGGGTTGATTCTACCATATCTTGAACATCTTCTACGCTTGGTAATGCTGAGGACGAATAACCATGAGTCACAAGTTTTTCAATAACGCGATTTGCTAGTTTATCGGCTGATCCATGATCAGGCCTACCACAAGCTACTAGTGCTTTATAGATCGCGTTTGAAATTTTATCCTTCTGGAACGAGGATACGCGACCGTCACGCTTCTTTACATCGATGATCGAATTCTCTATTTGTGAAAAATCTGTCATTTTACACTCCCCGTACCAGTATCAAACGAGAGTTAAATAAAGTCTGCGGCAAAATTTTTTTTCTCATTGCTGAGCTTTGCATCAATTTTGTTGACACCATTATGATTTTCATAGTAATAGATCGCCATACGTCAATATAATCGTAAAAGAATTCTGTGAAAATTTGTGAACAAATTCAATAATATTTTCTAATTTTTTTATTCTTGGAATGTTTCTACTATGCTAGGATGTAAGGTGACTTGCAGACAGGAC
>JBAVVB010000097.1:0-5245 GCA_049697075.1 Nitrosotalea sp. | reverse complement strand
CTGGTATATCTGACATGTCATACATTGTTACTTTATCATGGTTTCCTACTGTGACATTTCGTAGATTCCTGTCTATTCCAATGGTGCTATTGCATTCAATCTCTTCAACTTCCTTTTGTACACAAAGGCTGATTGAATCTGGTGTGATTACAAATGATTTGACCTTGAGTGATTTGTCTGAGAGAATTGCTTGTGTATGATAGTTCAGTATAATGTGGATGTGTCTTCTATCTCCTACTGGGATTGAAAGTAATTGACCGTTTATCTTGAAGCCATAACATGAGACTAGGAACGATTTCTGTACGTATGGGTACTTTGGAGTTTTGCCTTTCTTAATGTCTTTTTTCATTTGCGCAAGTCTTCCACAAGCTTGAGACATGGCAGTAAGCTTGTATTTTGATTGAATGTTGTATTTTTCTAGATCTTTGTAATGAAGTGATGAGAATTTCTTTAGAGTGGAAATATTGCTTTCAAGACCCAATCTTATACAATAGTTTACCATCTGTCGAAATGTTTCCATCATGCTGTCAAGATCATTGTTTTGTTGGTATGATTGTTTGATGGATTTGGTAGCTAACAAGTGTGTGGAGATTCTGCTGATACGATATAATAAATCAGGAGGTTATTTTGCAATAACTGCGATCTATTTGATAGTTCATGAGCAATAAACTTGACAGAACCTATTGTTAGATCAACACCATAAGACGCAAATCAGAACAGCTAAAAACACCTTAACTATTCCCTGCAAGTCTTACGATCGCTGGAAATTAGCAAAAGCTTTAAATCAAGTTGGAAAAGATTGCCCACTGTACATGACATCTGTCAGTAAATCAATTGACATCAAAGAGAAGACCGTGAATGTTTTTACATACTTTGCAAGACCAGAGCACATTTCTGACCAGTTCGAAGAACGAGTAGGAATGACCGTTGTTCCTATGGACGTAAAAGCAGGAATGGGTGTAGGTACAACCTTTAGAGTAATAGGTGACTTTGATGGCAAGAGACTAGAGTGGGACTGTGAAACAACCGAGTTTATACAAGAGCAAAAGATTGCAGCTAAAATGATCAAAGGACCATTCAAAGCATGGAATATTTCAGTCGAGTTCAAGGAACTGGGTGAGAAATCAACCCGTGTTACCATGACAGTAAACTATGAAATGCCATTTGGTCCTCTGGGTGGAATTCTCAATAAGATCAAGTTTGCAAAGACTGCTGAGAAGGGAATGGAGACTGCCTTGTACAAAGTTAGGGGATTATTGGAGGGCAATGGTTCAATTCCAGTATACATCACACTTGATGCATACAGAAAACTCTTGGAAGAAAAAGAGAAAATGAATAATGCTCCAGTTTCAACAGTATTGACAAAAATACTGGAAAAATATTCTCAAATCGAGACAGTCAAAAACTAAATTCATCTTATTTTTGGCAAGTTTAAATAACGAATTTAGCGTTTGCTATTCTGCGGGTCTATGGCTCAGCCAGGTAGAGCGAGGGACTCTTATGATCTTTTCGGAGACATCCCTATGTCGTGGGTTCAAATCCCACTAGACCCGCTTACTACAACGTTCGAAACCCCTTAAATTGAATTGGAAATTTGGTAGTATGAGCCAAAAAATAATCAGGCTGATAGAAGATGAGGATGTCAGAAGATGGTACGAGAACCTAAGCCGTGGCAGCAAGCTTACAGCAGATGTAAGACTGAGACGAGTCCGCCTCTTCTGCAAACAACGCAACATGTCGCCAAAAGATCTTGTCAACATTGGTAGAGATGATGTAAGAAAGCTTGAGGATCTTCTGCATGACTGCGTATCAGAGATGGAGTCAAAGCAATACGCACCTGGATACATCGACAATACGATAAAGGCTGTCAAGTCGTGGCTCTCTTACAACTACATCGAGCTGAAAAGAAAGATCAAGATAGCAAATGCTACCATACCTGTGACACTGCAGGACGAAAAGATTCCATCAAAGCAGGAGCTAAAAGAGATCCTAAATGCTGCAACAAGAAGGGCAAGGGCCAGCATATCCTTGATGGCATTTGCGGGGCTCAGGCCGCAGGTTCTTGGAAAAGATGACGGCTCTGACGCGCTAAGGATATCTGACATACCGGATCTTGTTGTAGAAAAAGGCGCAATACACTTCAAAAGAATTCCTGCAATGATTGTGGTAAGGCCATCTCTTTCCAAGGCAAGACACAAGTACACTACGTTTCTTACAAGCGAGGGATGCAACTATCTTCTTGGGTATCTCAAGAGCCGAATCATGGAAAGAGAGTCGATAGAACCTGACTCCCCTGTGATATCAGTAAGCAAGGGCCATGATAGAATGGGAGGCAGGACAAGTAACTCAATTGTCACGACAAAGGCCGTCACCGCAGAAATCAGAGAAGCAATTCGTTCTGTAACTAGAGCAAGACCGTATGTATTAAGATCATACTTTGACACACAGCTTCTTTTAGCTGAAAGCCACGGAAGGATTGCGCCCGCATACAGACAGTTCTTCATGGGTCACAAGGGAGACATGGAATCAAGATATACGACAAACAAGGGAAGGCTCTCTGACGAGATGATTGAAGACATGAGACGGGCTTTCCAGCAGAGCGAGCAGTTTCTCTCAACAGAAGAGATACAGGAAAAGGACAAGAAAGAACTCTTGCTTGAGATGTGGCGCGAGCAGGCAAAACTCTACGGAATCAATCCCTTGAAGATAAAGATAGAAAAGCAGAGAGATGAAAACAAGACACTTGACTATGACGATGAGATCCTTGCAATAAAGGACGCAATTGTAAAATCAAGAGAGGAAAGGTATGAGGGCAAGCTTGTATCAGAAGGCGAGCTTGTCGCGTTTGTTGAGCAGGGGTGGGATATCGTAAAGGAGCTACAGAACGGCAAGGTCCTTGTGCGAAAGAGGGCCTACTAGAGCTGTTTCTAAATCCATCTGCCTGACTCTTTTACCACTTGAAGTTCAGTCTCTGGAGGCCTACCTTATAGCGAGTCGATTCTCTCTGAGAGCTGTTTTGCATCATACTCATCTAGAATGTTAAAGACCTCAAAATCTTTCGTCCACTGCCTCCTGTCCAGATCCTGATACCTGTCAACCATCGCATAATCCGTACACCGGCTCAGCCTGGCAGTGGCAAGATGCCAAGCCCTCTCGTAATCTACGCTCCTGTCAAGTATGAAGCTGATGCAGACATCCTGGATCTCCTTTGTAGGGTAGACCTTGACAAGAGAGTCTTTCAGATCGTTTTCAAGCCTGCTGAACTCAAAGAGGTAGTCATTGCGGGACTGCTGACTTAGCTCGCCCTTGACATATAGCTCGTTGACGGCACCGATGTACTGGCTTACTGACCATACGGACGTGACAAGTTCAAGCTTTCCATTCCTTGCTTTTTCGAAAATTTTCATTGACAGCTTGTTTTTGTCAAAAGCCAGAAAAAAGACTATGGGCTCGACGTATAGCCTCATCTCTTTCTTGACTTGTAAAATGCGCTCACTATGGAGTCAAGTCGTGGATGTTCCTTTGGATGTTCTTTGGGATCGCAAGATTTGGTAAAATCAGTTCCCGTTAGCTTGGATATTGCATCAAGGTCTAGCCTGAACTCAAATCCCTTCTTGTAGTGCTCCTTTGATTTTTCAAGCTTTTCCACATACTGGTCTATTATCATCTCGTGGTTTTCATCGTATGGCATATTATATCCTCTGCATGTTTTTGCCTTTCCTGCTAATTAAACTTGCGTCGCTTTCAGTTCTGAAACTCTGCCAGCGAAGATATTTTTCTTTCCCGTATCCATTACGATCTTCAGTATGGATTCTACAGTATCTTCTTTTTCTCTGTAGGCCTTTTCCGATAATACAGCAAGCAAAGCATTGACAAGCTCCTGATATGGTTCTGCTGCTTTGCAAACAAGATAGTCCACAAACTCATGTCTTAGCGTCTCTATTGCTTTTATGAGATCTTGTGAGTAAACAAAGATCGTTTTGCTGATGACCTCGCCTTCCTTTGCAGAATCAATTCTTGGAATCCATACCACATCAAGACCATGTCCATCTCCGCTTTGCTGTATCAATCTGGCGAGCTCTTCTTTGAGGAATTTATAATCAGGATTATTTTCCATTAAACTTTGAGCTTGGATTCTTTAAAAGGGCGGTTTTCAATATTGAACGTTTACGATTTGTTCAAATCAGATAAAATCAGAGACGAGAATTCCAGAAAGAGGGTATAAAGGTTCTCTTCAGGCGATCGCTTTACACTGATAAGCTTGCAATCAACAGAAAGACATGTGTGACTAGTCAACCAATAATACTCCTTGCGATATCAGGAATATGTAAGGGCAACAAACGATATCATAGAACAATACGATATACTTCTTACCGTAAGGCAGATCTTTTACCGACTCGTATCAAATGGGTTTATTCAAAATACGATAAACAGCTACAAGCTCTTTGACAGGATGATAACGCGGGGCAGGGAGAGGGGCGATATAGATACAAGAAGCATAGTAGATCGCGCAAGACAGGTAATAGGCGGTGATTATGGTTATGCATCAGTACAAGATTTTGTCAGGTCCAAGATCTCGGAACTTGAAGATACAGAACAGTACACAAGGAGAGTATGGGACGGCCAGCCGCAGTACGTGGAATTATGGGTCGAAAAGGACGCACTTGCCACACTCTTTTCAAGCATTGCTGACGGATACAGGGTGGTAACATATCCAAGCAGGGGTTACTCTTCTTTTACGAAAGTATACGAGGCAATAAACAACAGGTTTTCTCTTTATGGCGACAGGCCAATCACGATACTTCACTTTTCCGACCATGATCCTAGCGGGCTGAACATGACAGAGGATATCCAGTCAAGACTATACAGGTATGGCTCTCATGCCAGAGTCAAGCGTATAGCATTGACGCACACACAGGTGAGGCAGTTTAGGCTGGAACCGATGCCGACTAAAATAAGTGACAGCAGGTGGAGGGAATACTCGCTGCAGTATGGCAGCCAGTGCTGGGAGCTTGACGCCCTGCCTCCAAACGAGTTACAAAATATCATCAGGGATGCCATAAAAGCGCATGTCGATGTGTCCAGATGGAACAAGACCTTCAGGGAGATAGAGAAAGAGAAACGATCGCTTCAAAAAAGGTTTAGAAGTAAAGAGGTTACATCAATGATAAACAAGCTTGGTTCGTTGTTTGTTGATGATTCTCAGGGGAATGCGAAAAAGTGATCAAGTTAGATTCGATTGTAC
>JBAVVB010000096.1:0-2161 GCA_049697075.1 Nitrosotalea sp. | reverse complement strand
ATTTAAAATTAATTCTACTTTATTCCTATCATTAGTATATTTACTTAGAATCTCTGAATAGTTCTTAACCAAGTAAATTTTATCAAAATTAATGTATGCAAGTACAGCCAACAATCCTTTTGTTGTCAATCCATAATTACATTCTTTTTTGTTTACTTCGAATTCTTTAATGAAATCATTTGGTTTAAATCCTAGAAAACGTTTGGAACCATCCAATCTCTTTCTAAGGCCCCACCTATCGAGGTTTCCATAACTAGGATATTTTGAAGTGAATTCAGCTATTTCGCTAAGATTTTGAGGACCTCTTTTGGCTATGAGGTTAAGAATAAGATAATGATAGCCTTCAAGATTTGAAAAAATATTCCTGCTAGATGATTTCAAGATATAATCTATATCCATAAAATATGTGAGTAATCTTGAGTATATTGATATTTTTATACCTAAAATATGTGAGATTTGAGGATGTATATGACAGACTAGGTATATTATACTATATGAAACAAATAAAAATCAAAAACAGCACGAAACTTAGACTAGCCAAGTCTGGCTATAAACTATCAACGTGGGACTCGATTATAAATGATTTACTTGATCACACGGAAAAGTGCGATAGGTATTGGAGTGAAATAAATTGAAGGCAAAACAAATTGCTCAAGTCACACCATACGTAATGAATGGATACCTAATAGTTTCATTTGACCAGAATTGGATTAAAATCTTCAACGAAATACCAACATTTGATGTATCAATAGATGAAAATGGCAAGCTAAATCTCTGTTCAACTAAATCAGTTCATAAAATCAAGAATCCACCTACTAATCAACTTCAGGAGATTACAAAATGAACAAAAACCTTTCACCTGCATTAAAAAAGAAATATTTTACATTATTGATCAAGCGTGATGGGGGATCCAAATGCTTCTATTGTGAAATAACATTGAATTATGATTCTTACATTTATGATCATCTAAACAACAATAGAACTGATAACAGAATTGAAAATATTGTCCTAGCTTGTCAATCCTGTAATAATAAAAAACCGTCGGATCAGAATATGCAGGATAAGGCTATGCAGAAGCTAAAACAGAATGAAGAAAGCAATTTCATGAGAGAGAAAATGTGTGAAAATCTTGGTGAGACTTCCGCTGAAATCGAGATAAATACCAAAAATTATGACATTACCGAAGATTACATTACGAGAGAAGTGAATGAGCGGAAGGTGATTGATTACACCAATACATTACATTCATGCGTGTTCATATGCAAGCAAAAGACTGGTCATGGAAGCCAGCAATCTGTTCGTAACTACATTTCTACGTTAACCAGTGAAGTAGCCCCATTTGTTGTTGCGCGGGATGAGAATAAGAAGAAAGTGATAGCTAAAAGGGAGTTTATGAAGGAATGAGCGAACAAAACAACAATCGTACCCACAATATAGGTGCCAGACGTGTCAAATTAGATCAAATACGCGTTAAACTTATGCAAGAACTTGGGGGAATCAAATGTACAAACTGTGGCTATAATAGTCACTTTCGTGCTTTGGTCATTGCCTATAGGGATAACAAAACAAAAAGAACCTTTGGCTTTAGTGCTTATCAGAGATACTTGCAGAACATAAAAGTGGCCAAGCAGGAATTGAATGTATTATGCTGTAACTGTCTTAGGCGGAAGATGAATGAACGAAGAACACGGAATCCTGTTGGTCATTATCAAAAATATATAAAACAACACGATTTGGAGCAACGGAAAGCCATAATGAAAATACTTTGTATAGCTTGGTGCAAGAAATGCGGGGAAGAGGATATAGAAGTATTAGAGATAGTTCCATTCCTACCTTGGCAATATCACAGATACAAAGAACTATTCAAGAGTAAACGAAAGATACTGCGATATTATTTATCTCAACCCGAATGTGCGATCAGAGACTTGCAAATCTTGTGCTGTAACTGTAAGAAAACATGGCAGTCCAAAATGAATAATTTTCCTGAAGAACCGATAGAGAAATCATCAATTAACTACAATTCTTTAGCTTAGCTATCTGAGGCATGGGCACAATTCTCATCAAAAAATAAATCTAGTTTCCAAGCATACGCTTGACACGTCTTGGCCTGTCATTGCCAGTCACACAGTTGTAGTACACGGCAAGCTGGTACACAAACACA
>JBAVVB010000095.1:0-2736 GCA_049697075.1 Nitrosotalea sp. | reverse complement strand
AATCAGATGATTTGGAAAAACGTGTTTTCATTGAACTCAAAGAATTGCGCAACATACCTGATGAGATCTTCAGCTTTTTAAGCAGACTGGGATCAAAAGACAAAAGAGTTCCAGGCACCTTGGTCTTTGAAAATGATGACATTGACCTTGTAAGGACTGCACTAAGCTGTATCAAGATAAATCTAGAAAAATCATCTGAGACTGTAGCTATTGCATCAGATGACAAGCATGGTACCATGATATTGACTGAAAAAATTGCAAAAGAGAGATTGCAGGTTCTACTTGACATCATAAAAGAGATGGAAGGCGTGACTGACAGTAAAGAAGACCATGTTATTATTTCGGGAAAGCGAGGCTCTGTCAAACTCACTTTTACAGACGATGACAAGAGTGAACAAGATGGAAACGCCATAAAGGTTTCAGTTTCTGCGCTTGAAGACCCATCTAGATTTTCTGAAATCCTGTCCATGATTAAGAAACGACTAGGACTTTTGGATGTGCCACTTGAGAGCACAATCAGCAGACACTGGCCAATACTTTCAGACTCTGATTTGCAATATGTTGTCCAGTCTGCAATCTCTTGGTATGGTTCCAACCCATTTCTTGCCGTAAAGATAATCAGTGAAAACAACAAGTTTGGCAAGGTAAAGGAATGGCATACCAAAATAAAAGAAGGTAAAGTTCGCTCAAGCTTGGATACAATAACACTTGGGAAGGTAATACAAAGAATGGAACCCATCTAAATGCATTCAATGTTTCCTGCAATGGATTAGGGATTGCGCTTTGTGTTAGTTTTGCATGTTAATTTTCCCAATACCACTTTTGTCTAAAACCGCTATGTTTTTGGGGGTGTGCTGCCTTGAAGTGTCTTTCTAACCTTACTGGGTCGTCAAATTCCATTTTGCATTCTTTACACTTGAATTTTTTTTCTTCACTATTCGTATATTATCGCCATTCCGCATTATCTAACACAATCTGAATTTAATATATTGTGTAACTGTGTTACCTAATGATGAACCTGTGGTCAATGTGGCAAGAGATTTAGCAGTACGTATACCTTAAGAAAAGGGTTGAAAAGAACTTACAAGGAAAGATCTGAAACAAAAATACGTGGCAACATGAGTATTTCATATGACGTTAACAGCAGTGTAAAACCACAGGAACTTGCAACCTTGTTTAAAAATTCTGGTATTAGGCGCCCTACCGACATACCGAGAATACGCAAAATGATAACAAACGCCAATCTGATTATATCTGCAAGGGAAAATGGAAAACTTGTGGGAATACTCAGAGCATTAACTGACTTTAGTTATGCGTGTTATATCTCGGACCTTGCAGTTGATAAGAGATATCAGGACAAGGGAATTGGGAAGGAACTAGTAAGACTTGCACGCAAGACTCTGGGAGGAAATGTCATGATCCTGCTACTGTCATCCAAAGAGGCTGATGCGTTTTATCCTCATGTTGGATTTGAAAGGGCAGAAAATGCATGGCGTTTATCTAGGAAAAAATGATTAACTGTTTTCAATTGTTATTTTGAGTCCATTTGTTAATTGTTGGCATGCCTATTGAAAAAATAAAGAGAGGTCACTGGTAGTTGGAATGTCCAATGCCAATAGTACCTTTTCTGTGTATGTATGATGGAATACACAGTTGTGAACCTGTAACAGTGAACCTCTCTCTGACTGACGTGCATACGAATTGCAGAAAAAAAGCTCTGCATGACATGTAAAGCACGTAATTATATTTAGTCAAGAATTATTAAAAATAGTGCACACGGCAACTCTGTGTTCTAATTATTTGAAATTCAAATTTGGAAAGAAAACATGTGATGGCAACAATGAAAAACCAGAATTCAATGTTCATAATATGAAAAAATATTGCAGTATTAGTTAGCTCTACGCCATCTTTTACAAATTATTGTGATTTTTCATATTCTCTCAAGCCCTGATTCTTCTGTTTCGTAGTACAGACGCATTGACAGGTCATTTTCTGATTTCAACAGATACAAGGTTACACCATCTTCAGACTTGAAAATTTTCTTTATGGTGTAGGTTCTCTGTGACATCTTTCCTGTTTCCACTATCCTTACTCTCTCGCCTCGTCTGAATACTGACATGTGTTGGTTCACGCACTTGGATTGTTCTGTCTCAGAGCATGAACAAAAACGGAATAGATTCCCACTGATGCATATGATGTCCTAGTACACCAGCGCATATCTTACCGTATTTGTCATAAAATCTATGTGCGTCTTCTTCTGTGGCCTCAAATACTGCCATTCCGGTGTGATTGTCGCTCAATGGACCTGACCACATGAATCTTCCTTGGGACTGCCACTCGTCAACAAGCTCAATTATTGATCTGGCAATTCCCTCAGCTTTTTCTTTTCTGACGTCTTCTTTGAGTTGACTCATCAAGACCCAAACTTTATTTTGTTCTGTAGTTTGTGACATGGATTAAGTTACTATGCCATTCAAATTAAGCCCTATGGCTGAGATATTTTCATATTCTAAAAAATTATTTTATGATGATATTTCTATTACAATGATATTACAAATTGTTAGAATCAGTATTTATTTTCACAAATTATATCTAATCTACAAATTAAATATCTGAGGCATGGGCACAATTCTCATCAAAAAATAAATCTAGTTTCCAAGCATACGCTTGACACGTCTTGGCCTGTCATTGCCAGTCACACAGTTGTAGTACACGGCAAGCTGGTACACAAACACA
>JBAVVB010000094.1:0-7241 GCA_049697075.1 Nitrosotalea sp. | reverse complement strand
ATCTCATATACTATAATTGCGTAATATTCATGGGTTGGAAACTGCCTATGTGATGATTAACTGTGAGATGGGGTCAGAAAGTTCAGTCATAGACAAATTAAAACCAATAGAATGTGTCAAGGAAGTAACAGGAGTATTTGGTAACTATGACGTACTCGTCAAGATTGAATCTGCAAAAGTTGACGAGATTAAACAAACCATAACTACAAGAATTCGCAGTCTTGATAAAATCCGATGCACTACTACACTGATGTGTGCTAACTGAGTATGTGCACAGATCTTACAAAGACAGTCATCGCAAGATTTCTCAAACATTGAAATTAAAAAATAAAAAGATCTTATATGCAGCTACGGCATATCTAGAATATGATGGAAATAATGGGAAGAGGAGTAAGGCAAATAATTCAAGAGACTCCAAGTTATGTACACATATTTAGTAAATTTGCTGGATACAAGTTATTTAACAAACGCAGCCCAGTATATGGCTCGGCAGATATAATCAATGTGTGCAATCTTCACTGTACGCATTGTTACTGGTGGCTCAATAGGAAAGAAAACGAAGAACTAACTGTAGAGCAATGGAAAAAGGTGATAGATGAGAAATTTAAGAAAAACCATGTTTTCATAATTACACTTGTTGGGGGTGAGCCTACTATGAGGCCAGACGTAATTGAATTATTTATAAAAGAATTTCCGAAAAGAATCTGTATAGTGTCCAATGGGACACTCCAGCTGAAGAAATATGATAATCTGTATTTCTATTGGATATCAATAGATGGAACAAAAGACATTCATGATAAGATTCGCGGTAACGGAGCATGGGATAAAACAAGAAGTAATGTTATTGATTATGTGGAAAAAAATGGAAAATTGGCTTACAAGGACATATGGATTACAATGACTATAAACTCACTCAACTACAAAACTGTAAAGAATGTCATAGAAGAATGGCGTGATTATTCAAATAAAATTGGATTTCAATTCCATACTCCATTTATGAAAAATGATCCTTTGTGGTTTCCATTTGGAGAAGAAAGAACGCGTGTTGTTGATGAAATAATGATAATGAGGGAAAAATATCCTGATTATATCATAAATCCAGATAGCCAGCTTGAACTAATGAAAAAGAATTGGGGTGGAAAGGGAACAACGCCAGTAGATTGCCCTACGTGGGCTATACTCTCGGTAGATCACCTTGGACGGGAAAAAAGGCCTTGTTGCATCGGTAGTGCTGAGGACAAATCCATGAAACCTATTTGCGAAGATTGCGGTCTTGGGTGTTATTCAGTACTAGTCGGATATGGCATGAAAGGATAAATCAAATCCGAGTTGATTTGAGCAAACTTATCTTTGAAAATGACACGGCTAGTCCAAATACAGTTGCAAGTACTACAAATGTAGTTAACGGAAACTCTGGTACTGTCGATTGATTAGTTGCCATTGTTGGGGTGTTGGCTGTCGATTGATTAGTTATCATTGCTGGGTTGCTAACTGTGGCTGGGAATTCTGTAGCAGAGAAACTACTCCCATTTAGATTTTCCAATGCTATTGTGATTGATCCTGTGTAATTGGATGGAAACGCTACATTGATGTTGTCTCCGTAACTTGTATCAGTTGTTTTTCCTATCTGGTGATATATCACTCCGTTTTCTCCTTCAAGTACGGAGAAATCATAAGAAATTGGACTCACTGTTGTATTCATAGCAAATGGATCTAGAACCTTAAAGTTAAACTGTACAGTGGAACCCGCTAGGATCTTTGGTGGATCCCAACTTAGTGCTATTTTATATTGTGCATTTCTAGTGAACTGTACAATTGGGAAAGCATTATCATTGCTTGGCCTCATAGCAAAATTCATCACCTGACCAGGATCTTTTTGTTCTGAAAAAAGATTTTGCACATCAGGCTTGTATAAAATGAGATGCACTATTCTATATGCATCCATGGAGTAATCGTCTATTGATATCAGCTTGTCAGGTATCTTAATGTTGTTCACATAGGCATCATATTTTGTTACCACAAGATCTCCAAGAGTTCTCGGGATTCTGATCTCTTGATGTACTACACTTAGCTGGCTTATGGTCTGCGTTGACCAGTCAAATGGCATGGTGAAATTAACAAATTTTTTGACTGGATCATATGTGATGTTCTGCAACCTGTCATAATATGCTATGATCTGCATCTGTTGAGTTCCGTAACCTGGGTCGTTAATTGTGAGATTGTCATATTCTGGTATCGATATACCAGCAGTATACGACTTGCTTACTTGATTATCATATGCACCCATAGTAATAACCTCGATTTTGAATCTGTACAATCCTGCTGTGTTAAAGATTGGGCCCTTTACGTTGTAATTGCCACTGTCTTGACCGAACAAGTCTGAAAGAAGCCCACCTTGTTCGTCAAACGTTGTGTTGCCAGATTGTTGTGGATAAAAACTCAAAATAAAATTTCCGCTGTCACTCTTGAATATGTGACCAAAAACTGCATTCTGACCCTTGAATGCTGAAATTGCAAGCGTTGCATCTTGGATTGGCTGCTGGGTGTCTGCATCCATCAATACTAGATTCAACTGTGTCCCTACACGAGTATCATTAATCAAAAATGGGACAGACCCAATAGACAAAGTAACATTAGTGGTTCCTATCAGAGATGGTGGAAGAATTTCACTAGCTAAACCGTCGCCCTGTGCTTTTGAAACAAAGAAAAGAGAAATAGCGATGATGAAAATAGCTAAAAAATATACAGATCTCATGACATATACCCTCTTATCGTATGCATTTATCTGGACTCTAAATAAACGCTGATCCTCGTTCTTCGCTGTCTACTTTTAACTCAAATATAGAGAAAATAATATTTGTGATATTTTTAAAGTGACGAGAAAGTATCGGCAAGATGATCCGCTGAACTTTCAATCAAGCTTGGATGATATTTATCAATAATTTTTTGTAATTTTTCTATATCTTTAACATAGTATTTCTTTTTGAAATCTACTAGTTTACTTTCAATGATGTTGTCTCTTGTTACTTGTGAGAGGTAGAGAGAAACTGTAGCTGGCGATTTTCGTGTCTTCTCAACTAGTTCATTGAATGATAGCGTTCCGTATTGTAATAAAGATGCAAGAATGTATCTTGGTGTCTCCTGTCTTAGATTCTTTATCAATAATGTGTCATCATCTGATATTCCTGGAGGATAAAATCTAGTCTGGCCAGGACTTCTATTGACCTTTACAGAACCATCTCTTTCTAGTTTACTTGTGTAATATCCTAGAACACCGTTTTTCATTCCAGTTTCTCGCATTATCTCGCGAAACTTTATTCCCGGATTTTTTTCAATAACATCAATTAACTGTGTAACTCTATCCATTTTCAATCTCTCCTAAATACACTTAGTGCAAACATTAGTAATGTAAAGAACATGATAAGATGAGCTATCTCAGATGATGAAAAACTCCAAAAATAATATTTTGATTGCCATGCAGCATCAATTAGATCAAATACTTCAGACAAAATAAAAGTGCCAAACGCAATGGTAGTGAAAAGAAGTCTGCGGGTCTTGACCTTGTGATATGCCATTGCAGCTACTATTGTAAGAAAAGAAGCAAAACCTATTCCGCTAATGTGTAAAAGTATGTGGAAAAGCTCGTATTGCTGAAATAGGTGAGGTAGGATGACAGGAATTGATAATGCCGCAACAAGTGCAAATATTATTACACTTAACAGTGTAGACTTGGTCTCGAACAGAGTTTGAGGTCTGAACACAATGGAAATTGGTCAAAATGAAATTTAAACCAAGTGGTACAGATGACGAATGTCCTTATTTGTCGTGCCTGTAAAGATAGCATGTCTATAAAACACATTTTTGCTATAAATTGACGATTATTGACTGAAATTTTTCTTTATCTGTCTTGCACTGTTTCTAATATCTAGGACGCTTTTTGAATAGAAAAAGGCCACAGATATCAGACCACCAGCAATTACAGGGCCTACTACATCAGCATAACTGAACCAGAGCGGAACCCCTAAACTTGTATTTGCCTGTTCTGCATTTTCAACAAATCCGGGCTTTAGACTTGTAGTGAGGATGCCAAGAGCATTCGCTCTTTGTTCTGCCAGTATTATGTCACCTTGAGAATCTGCTGTCACCCACTGCGTAAAAGATGACGATGTCGGTATGCTGAATTCATTAGTCTGGCCAGTTCTTGGATCTATTACTGCAATTTTATCTAGAGTGTGCTGAGCTAACCATAAATCATGGTTTGCATCAAAGGCCATGCCAAATGGTAGGCCATTCTGATCAGTATTGTATTTTTGAAAAGTTTTGGTTAGAGGATCAAAAGCTGATACTGCTTTACCATCATGCTCTGAGACAAAGACTTTGCCAGTTACCGAATCAAATAAAATGGCGGTGGGAGTTGAAAGAGTACTGTTAGTTGGACCATATTCTGTAATTTTATAATTCTGTGAAGGGTCTACATTTGCAATTTTACTAGAATTGCTTTCTGCTATCCATATCTGATTAGTTGATTGGTCTATTGATATGCCAAGAGGTAAGGAGTTTGCAGGCAGGTTGATTGAATGGAATCTCTTTGCTGATGTATCAAATTCTAAGAGTTGATCAGTTGACGATGAAGCCATCCAGAGGTTTCCGGAATTGTCTATGGCAAGACCTGATATCGTATCATTACTTGGAACTTTGTATAATTGTTGTTTTCCAGTATCTGGTTCATAATAGCCCAAAATTTTTGATATGGGGTCGATGAACCATATATTGTTATTAAAATCCATTATGGATGCAGTGATGATGTTTGTTCCATTAATTTTGTGTTCAGTATAATGTTTAGAGTCTAGATCAAATTCCCATAATCTTCCACTTCCAATATCTGAATCTCCAACCCACACTACGTTTCTTATATTGTCATAAAGAGGATATAATGGCAAAGCCTTGCTATCTGGCATTTTAAATTCTGTGATGTTTGCCTGCATCTGATCCAAGTTAGGCTTGACGTATAGATCATCAAAAGTTGCAACCGCGTCAAGTGAGCCTGCCTGTGTGGTTATTCCCTCCACCTGTGCGTCCCAGTGACCCGGTATTGCAAAGGCACCTGTGCTGATGGAGAATACTCCCGGTGATATTTTGCCAGTGTTATTGCTGTTGGCTTGCTGTTCGATTGGATTGTATCCTATCACTAACGGACCTATGCCTTTGTCTACTTGGTTAAGCGTTATCGTTGTGTAGTTTATGTTGTTCAGTGGGTTACCATTTGAATCAAAAAATGAGAGTGTGACATTGTTCTTTCCAGAATAGAATGGATCAACTGATAAGACAATCTTATCTCCAGTATCTGTGAACCTTGTTTCTGTAAATTGGCTTGATGAAGCTAGTGGTGTTGTAAAAGCATAGACATGTGGAATCTGCTGTTGTTGCTGTACCAGTTCGTCTTGAAATTGAATCCCGGGAAGTCCAGAGTCTACAAGTAAAGCTATTGAAGCAATTAGAACAAATCCTATTACTGCTTCAATCTTTATGCTTTTGTTAAACTGCATGAGGATTGATTTTTTGTCACTGCTGCTGTATCTAGATCCATTCTGGTTAATTGGTATGGGAGTATTGTGTACATCTGGAGACAAAATAGAAATCGCATCTAACGCCTTTCGATAAATTATGCTTTGATTGAAAGCCCCAATGCCAATCATAGCACCAGCTAATGAAAGCTTTACAATGAGTATCTCACCATATATGGACGCAAGAGTAAGTGAAAGATTATTTTCAAGTGCGTAAAGAAGAGTGGGGCCTGTCATTACAACTATTCCAAGAAGTGCCACAACTATGGTGGAAAACCTTGGTATTACAAGGGATAAGATGGACACGCCAACACGATAGTCTTGTATCTGCTTGAGTCGCGGCATTACAACAAATGCAAGATATATGACACTGCCTATCCAAAGAGAAGCTACCACATTGTGGGCAAAATCTAGTATTGACGGCAATATTTTTCCACTTGCTGCACCATGGCTGATCAAAGTGGTTGTAGCAAGCACCGCGATGCCAATCCCAAACAATGCAGCAACTTGACTCTTGGGTAAAATTGTATTTGATTGCTTTTGCTTGATATATGCAACTAGAGCTATGCCAAATAATGCTGAGGAAAGAACCATTCGTATAACCCACATGTTTCCAAAAGTTGTGTTTATGGCGTCTAGAAATCCCGCATTTATTGAAATTGCTACGGCTGCAATCATTGCAAAATTTCCTCCCAAAATAACTATAGAGCCAATCAATACGATCTTGGTCATTTTCTTATCTATCTGGACGCGCGTTGAAACAAATGCGTCTCTCAACGCAGGAATTCTAGAAACTGGCATCCATAACCAGAGGGATGAAAATACAGCTCCTACTACAATGATCTGACCTACAAGTGATGGGTATCTTGCTATTGCATTGGGAATAGATACAATGTCCGAAAAACTGACATTTGTTTTTGCATTTAAGAGATTTTGTGGAACTGGTTCGCCGACTGCAAAGACAAACGCATTCGTAGTTGTGTGTCCATCTGTAGCATCAAGAACTTTGGTATATACGGTGTAAATTCCATTTGGAATGGGAGGCAAGGTGACAATTGTTTTCTCATGATCAGCGGTGATGAAATGCCAGTCGTTATTATTGACAGCTTTTCCGTTAGAGTCCATGACCTTTATCTGACTATATCGCATGTCTATGGGATCAACAAAATCTACTTCAACCTGCGACGGAGGTGTACTCAATGATGTTGCTGGGGCAGGGTTGCTGTCTATGACAAATGCATGGGCGTAAGACTTGGGAATGTTTGGAACCACTACTAAAACGGACACAGCTACGAAGATCAGCAAAATAATTTTGATTGTTGATTTTGTTTTTCTTTCTGTCATAAATACAATCTATACATTTCATGAACACTTATAATTTAATACAATAGTGGTACAATTATAAAATAACAAATAATTTCTTGTTTTGGCTTTGTACCATAATGTATATAAGAAAATGATTTTCATGGATGGTAGGAGAGGTAGATGAAATCTAGAAAATTAGTAATACCAGTAATTCTCGTTTTGGCAGCAGTTATCATGGTTCCAATTGCACTTCATCCAGCAGAAGCACATACAACTAAAGTATTTGGAAATATTGCAGTAAAAATTGGTTGGGTAAACGAGCCACCACTAGTTGGCGATACCAATGCAGTGCAGATATTCATATACAACGGA
>JBAVVB010000093.1:0-2712 GCA_049697075.1 Nitrosotalea sp. | reverse complement strand
TCTTAGTATCTCGGTGGCACTCATAGTTTATCCATCCTAGTGTAAGGTATATACTGTAAACAAAATTACTCTCTTTGGGTCATATTGAACAATCGCAAAATGAGGAACCTCAGAATCTTTTACATAGTGACCTTCAGGCCCACCAATACCCAATCTGATAAGATAATTGTTAGAAGAGTTAATTTCAATTTCCTTACTTTCAAGAATGTGACCGGAGAGCTTTTCCTTTACTGACTTCAAGGCTGGATAGATACTATGAATGTGGCTATCTTGCATTATTATCTCCTCTCTATGTTGATGGCCACACAAAATGATATGGTTTTCCACATGTTTTTTGGCCTCGTCAAAAGCAGAAGAGGCTTTGTAATGATACCCAGAATAAGTGAAGAACTCAAAGTCTTCTTCTGTTAGCCTTTGCCAAGACCTTTGATATAGCCAAGCTTCTTCGTTTTGGATAGTTTTTGGCTTTATTTTTTCCGGATCAAGTGGACCTCCATGAACGCAAACAAGACCATGTTTTTTATCGATAAATTCCTGGCTTCCAAACGTTCCATCACCATTTTCTTTGAAAAACGAGATATCTTCTGAATTTAGTTTTGCATGTTCATCCATGCTTTCAATCGAGCTTCCGCCTACCAACCTATTATACAAAAATGCTTCATCATGGTTTCCCATTACAGAAAAAAGTGGATAGTTCGTTTCAATTGATTTTAATCTGGAAAGGACCTCTTTTGGATGGGTTCCCCTTTCAAGAACATCTCCTAGATTTATTATTCTTGAAAAAGTACCATATTTTTTTGTAAACTCTAGACTTGACGCTATGCCAAATATAGTATTTAGAGCATGAATGTCTGCATGAATGTCAGAAAATACTAGATCCAATGACCTATCTGATATATCTCCTAATTTGTAATTTTTCGTATTCGTTTGAATACAAATGTACTAGTTATCCAGCCATTCCACGAATTATTAAATAAGATTTGGGAAAAATTCATCAAAGAGCTTCGGCTAGTGATATTCTCAGATCTTAGAATAAGAAAGTAAAAGGTTGATTTAAGATAAATAAAAGACATGACAAGTAAATGATACCAAGCATTTGGAGTCACTTACATCCTCAATCTACCCAATGAGGATGTTAGGACATTTTTATAATTCAGAGTCTATTTTCTGGATAGAATTCTTTGGAACCTGTAAATCTTTGAACGTATCAGGATTGATTATCTTTGCCAAGATCTCAAGTCCTATTACAGTTCTTGGCCCTGGTTTGCTAAAGTATTCGTTTGCATTCACTGCATAAACTTGACCTTGTTTTACTGCTTTCAATGATCTCCATTTCTCCTTGTCTGCAAGTTTTTCATATTCTTGCATGGTTCGGTTTACATCAAAGCCGCATGGCATAAGCACGATTATGTCTGGGTCAAACTTGACAATCTCATCCATCTCCATTCTTCTTGATTGATCTCCTGTTGCGCTAATTCCGTTTATTCCTCCTGCCAGTTCTACCATCTGTGGAACCCAATGACCCGCAGTAAACAACGGGTCAAGCCATTCAATACAGAGAACTTGTGGCTGTACAATTTTCTGCCTGTATTGTATAATTTTGATTCTAGTCCTTAGATCATGAACAAAAGCTTGTGATTCATTGAGTTTTCCCACCTTATTGCCAACCTCAATTATATTATCAAGTATGTCACCGAGGCTTCTTGGGTCTAGGATTAGAACTTCTGGCTTGACTTCAAGTATGGCTACTGCCTTGTTAATTTCTTTGGTAAAGGGCGAACAAACCTCACAAATACCTTGAGCCACAATAAGATTTGGATTTGCATTTTGGAGTACTTGTTCATCCAGTACATAGATGTCCTTGCCTGCTTTCATAAGATCTACTACTTTTCTATCAATTTCTTGGCTTGTCATCTTTTCAGGATCAAAGACAGAATGAATCACTTTTGGCTTGGCCTTTGCCTCTGAGGGATAATTGCACTCGTGCGTTACTGCAAGTACTTGGTCTCCCACCCCAAGTTCGTACAATATCTCAGTTGCACTTGGGAGAAAGGAAACTATCTTGTTTTTCATTCATCTTATTTTGTAAACGTCTTCTTTAAACATACTCGATGTTGTCATGCTAAAATTCCTCAAAACTTAAGAATAGCCCTTTGCTCGATGAGTTTGTTGGCTAGCTTTACTGTTCTAGGAGGACCTTCGTCTGAGCAGCTTGCAAGAAAGATAGCATCAAGATTAAAATCAAGGTACATCCATTCCGAATTGCGAATTTTTCCAGACGGTGAAAGTAAGGTAACTCTGAAGGGAAGACCAAGCGGAAAAATAATCGTAGTTCAGTCCATTTATCCCCCCGTTGATTCAAATCTTATTCGTGCCTTGGCTCTTGTCTCGCAGGCAAGAAGATATTCATCTCAAGTCTATACAGTAATTCCCTATCTAGGATATGCAAGACAAGACAGAGAATTTCTTCCAGGCGAAATTGTCACACTATCACTTGTGGCAAAGATGTTCAAATCAGTTGGAGCAACAAGAATAATCATAGTTGATATTCACAGTGCAGTAGCACTCAATCTATTTCAAATTCCTACAAAGAATGTATCTGCGGTAGAAGAGCTTGTAAAATATTTCAAGAGATTAAAGCTAAAAAATCCACTTGTCGTCTCTCCAGATATTGGCGGAATACAAAGAGCAAAAAACTTTGCACGTTTGCTT
>JBAVVB010000092.1:0-13384 GCA_049697075.1 Nitrosotalea sp. | reverse complement strand
TGTTTGATTTTTTCATAATCTCGTCCCAGAGTTGTTTTGGGACTGGCATCACAGACAGTCTTGAGATTCTTATCAATTCCCAGTTTTTGAACTTGGAATCTTTTTTCATCTCATCAAGAGTCACTGGTCTTTTCAATCTTGAGACTGGTTTTACGTCCATTACGACAAACCTCTCATCATCTTCTTTTGGATTTGG
Source organism: Nitrosotalea sp. (assembly GCA_049697075.1). Taxonomy (GTDB): domain Archaea; phylum Thermoproteota; class Nitrososphaeria; order Nitrososphaerales; family Nitrosopumilaceae; genus Nitrosotalea. The sequence goes on along the minus strand of JBAVVB010000092.1, from coordinate 13,188 downwards.
ATACGGATTACTTGTAATCTCCAGTATACCGACAGCCTGTCGCTCATCTCCCGTATGGTAAAAAAACGCCCTGTCTCCTTTTTTCATTTCACGAATGTGCTTTAATGCCAGGTTATTGTGAACTCCATCCCAGACAGTCTTTTTTTCTTTTTCCAGTAGGTCATAATTATACGTGGTTGGTTCTTGTTTTACAAGCCAATAATTCATGAGTTTATTCTTGATTCAAGCATTATAGATTTTTCTAATGCAATTCTTTTTTCATTAAATAAAATAAGAATCTCTTGTCCAAAAAATTTACCTCCGGCGAAATTTTTTCTTGTATAAAGACTTGGATCCTCTCTGAATTTAGATCGTGTGCCTTGTTCTGAACATATTTTAGAATATCTGACATGCCTTCATTTGTTCCGCTTACAAATACAAATTGAAATACATGAGGAAATTCATTTGACTGGTTCCATATTCCAGCAGCTAGTGTTTTTCCGTCTTTGATAGATATTATGACTCTATTTTGTTCTATGAGATTTTTGACTTCTTCTACATCTAGTGGCAACCATTTCCACGAATTGGCATATGTTGACGATTCAATGATACCATCTAGTTGAAATGATGGTGTAGCCATTATTGCACTTGATTCTTGTTTTGCTGGAACCATTGAATATAGCCTCCATTTTTCTTCTATGTTATATCCCATTGATTCGGCAAGTCTTATGGATGGATGATTTTCACTTTCAATTATCAATCGAATCACCTTGTTTGGTATGACAGATTCTGCATGAGTTAACATGTCAGTGCCAAATCCTTTTTTTCTATATTGTGGATGCACTCTCATTCCCTCAATCCATGCTTCTTTTTTAAAAGAAACCACATGGTATACGCCAACAACTAAATTATTTTCCTCCAACACATACAAGCCCCCTTTTGACTTCCATTTGTCCCAGACATCTGCAATATAGTCACCCCACTGGAATGTGTCTTTGCAGAATCCCAAGACGATGTCCCTGTCGCTTTCCTGCGCACTACGTATTTTCATAGTTACATGTTAACCAATTATCTAATTTTTGATTGTATGGGTCAGAATTTTGTTGAAAATTGCCCGATTCCTATAAGGATTATAAGCATCCAAATGAAAATTTCATCATGTCTTCAAGTTCGATTGGCCAGCGCTATGTCTTTACCAGTTTTGGCGAGAGTCATGGCAGATGCATAGGATCTGTCGTAGATGGTTGTCCAGCAGGTTTGGAACTTGAGGAAAAAGACATTCAAAAGATGCTTGATTTGCGCAAACCAGGCCAATCAGTCATAACAACTCAAAGAAAAGAAGAGGACAAGGTGGAAATTCTCTCAGGTGTATTTCGCGGATACACTACTGGAGCTCCAATTACAATGGTAATTTGGAATCAAGACCAACGTTCTCGCGATTATGAAAATTTAACGTTGAGACCAAGACCGGGTCATTCTGACTATCCAGCATACATAAAGTATAACGGATTCAATGATTATAGAGGAGGAGGCAGATTTTCCGGCAGGCTTACTGCCACATTTGTAATGGCAGGAGCCATTGCAAAGAAATTGCTTTCTCAGACTATTAGAGTCGACACTTATTCTTACACTTGCCAAGTAGGCAAGATAAAGATGAATAATCAAGCTGTATCAAAGATGAAGAACTTCATTTACAACAACGAAGTAAGATGCCCAGATCCAAAAGTAGCAGAAAAGATGCGAGCTGCCATACTTGTGGCAAAGCGAAGTGGAGATTCTGTTGGAGGAGTTATCGAATCCATCACTACAAATCTTCCAGTGGGTCTTGGTGAACCAATCTTTGGTTCTCTAGAATCAGATCTTAGCAAGGCATTATTTTCAATTCCTGCTGTCAAGGGAGTGGAATTTGGCTCTGGTTTTTACGGTTCAACTCTGCATGGTTCTGAGAACAATGACGAATTCATAACAAAGAATGGAAAGATTGTAACTAAAACAAATAACGCCGGAGGCATACTTGGAGGAATATCAACCGGGATGCCTTTAGTGCTTCGAGTTGCCTTCAAGCCTGCCTCATCCATTGCAAAAAAACAACATACTGTTGATGTCAAGACAAAAAAACTAGTATCTCTGATAGTTCAAGGCAGGCATGACCCATGTGTAGTTCCAAGAGCACCACCTGTAGTTGATTCTCTAGTCTCAGTAGTACTTGTTGATCATGCATTAAGAGCAGGCTTTATTCCACCAGTGATTCGATAAGAAATGTCAGATATTGACAAGCTGCGCGACAAGATGGACAGGATAACGTTCGATATGCTGAAATTGTTAAGGGAAAGAAATGATACGGCAAAAGAAATTGGCAACCTCAAGAATAATCTTGGACTAGGCATAACCAACGAAGAAAGAGAAAGTCAACTTCGAACCAAAGTCCAGTCATTATGCAAAGAGATCGGTCTTGATGAAAAAACAGGTTTGACAATGTTAAATTTTCTATTAAATGAATCTGTCAAGATACAATCAACAAACAAACAAACTCATCTTTCAGTATTCCTGAAGGCAAAGACACTAGAAAAACAAGGAAAAAAAATAATTCACATGGAGGTAGGCGAGCCAGACTTTTTCCCACCAAAGATAGTCAATAGTGCACTTTCTCAAGTCTATGATATGGGATACACGAAGTATGGAGATTCAAAAGGAATGCCAGAGTTTCGAGAAGCGCTTGCAAATTACGTTACCAAGACATTTGGTACCAAGACAGATTCGCAAAATATTCTTGTCTCACCTGGTGCGAGATTTTCAGTCTTTCTTGCAATCTCTACTCTGTTAAATCCTGGAAACGAGATAATAATAATAGAGCCTGCATGGCCGGCATACAGAGACAATGCTCTAAATTCAGGAGTCAAGGTCAGAACCATTCACACAAGCCTAGAAAATAGATGGGAACCTAAGATAGAGGAGATTGAAAATGCAATCAACCAAAATACAAAAATGATAGTGCTGAACTATCCAAACAACCCCACCGGGAAAATACTATCAGAAAAATTACTAGACCAAATAATGAACATCTCAATAAAAAACAGCCTCTATGTGTTAAGTGATGAGATTTATTCTTCATATGCATTCAAAAATTGGAAGAGTGTTCTTTCCTACAAGTACAGCAAATCAATTGTGACCCAGTCTTTCTCCAAATCTCATGCAATGACTGGATTTAGAATAGGATATGCCATATCAAGTCCTGAGATAATAGACCAGATGGCAAAGCTACAGGCGTTGGCTATGACAAACGTATCAGAACCAATTCAATACGTAGCCATGAAAGCACTCGAAGCTGGCATTACCGATAATACTAAAACCATTAAAACTAGACTAGAAGCTGTGATAAAAAAGGCAAAGAGTATGGAAATTGAGTTTGTAGAGCCAGATGGCGCAATGTACCTCTTTGCCAAGGTGAAAAAGCCACATTTTGACTCTGTCGAGTTTACAAACAAGCTTTTAGATTATGGCGTTGCGATAGCACCTGGTGAAGGATTTGGAAATTACCAAGAATTTGTCAGAATATCTGCTTGTCAGCCAGAAGAAACACTTAACCAAGGAATGAAGATAATAGAAGAAGTGATGAGGACAGAAAAATGAAGAAAAAAATAGCCATAATTGGTGCAGAAGGACAAATAGGCAAATGGTTCACAAAGTACTTTCTTGAGAAGGGTTTTGAGGTAATTGGTTTTGATGCAGAAAAGGAGATCCAAAATAAAGCAGTTACAAAGGCACAGTCCCTTGTTGGCGCAATCTTACCTGCAGATTATGTTATTCTTTGCATTCCAGTCAAGCGCACTCCAGAAACTATAAGACTGATTGCAAAAGAGATGAAAAGAGAATCTTTCCTTATTGACGTTACTTCACTCAAGCTAAAAACTGCAGCTGCACTATCAAAAATTCCAGACAAGGTAAGTCCAATTTGTATTCATCCCATGTTTGGGCCCGGAACAAAGAAGCTAAAGGGACAGAACATAATCTCCATTCCAATTCGCGATGCAAAAAAAGAACTTTTGGTGGCAAAATCATTATTTCCTGAAGCAAATTTTGTTCAGATAGATGCTACAGAGCATGACAAAAAAATTGCAATAATCTTAGGTATGACTCACTTAGTCAACTTGACACTTGCCAACATACTTGCAAAGGAGGAAAACTTTACACTAGTTGAAAAGATGGCAGGTACCACATTCAAGGCACAAAAGCTTCTCACTGCCGGAATAATGACAGAATCACCAGAACTCATTGAAACAATAATCTCAAATCCAGAAATTAGAAGATATGCTGAAGAGTTCTGGAAGGACATAGGCAGGATGCTTATTTTGATTCAGGAAAATAGGACAGAAGAGATTCTCAAGTATGTCAGTAGTGCAAAAGAGCGCCTTGCAAAAAATGTTGACATGGACGACGCATATAAAAAATTAGTATCCATGGTAAATGCTGTTGAAAAATAGTTGAAATCCACAAAAATCGTTACTTCCTTTTTAATTCACGACGACAAGTATCTCATCTTAAAGCGAAGCGAAAAAGTAAAGTCAATGAAGGGCCTTTGGGCCGGGATATCTGGAATTATAGAAGGTAGTGAAGAGCCAATCTACAGAGCAAAACGAGAAATATTGGAGGAAGTAGGCATAACAGAAGACAAGATTAGTCTTCTCAAATCTGCACAACAAATTCGTGTAGATTCCCCACAATATGCAAACCATGAGTGGTTGATTTTTCCCTTCTTGTTTTCTGTACAAGATCCTACAATTACTCTTAATTGGGAGAATCAAGAATACAAATGGACAAGTCCTTTAGAACTAACACAATATCAAACAGTTCCAAGCCTTGACAAGGTTCTAGCTAGCTTGTTGTAGTTTTTCTTCTGTTATTTCGTCGGATTTTGTATATCTCTGTTGTGGAAGCATTATGTAGACACATGCTCCTCCACACATTGTACATGGGACAGTATTTCCCTTGAGTTGACCTGTTCTTGCGTGTATTCGTGCTGCCTCCTCTGGATCAATTGATAGTGCAATCTGTTTTTCCCAGTTAAGAGTTCGTCTTGCCTCGGTCATTTCCATATCCCACTTGATTGCCTTGTCTCGCAATTTGACAAGGTCTGCAGCATGCGCAGCAATCCTATATGCAATCAACCCTGCCTTTACTTCGTCAGCATTAGGTAAAGCCAAGTGTTCTGCAGGAGTTAGATAACACAGTAAATCCACCCCTTCGCTTGCAGATATTGCAGCACCTATTGCACTGGCAATATGATCATGGCCTGAAGCTACATCAGTTACAAGTGGTCCCAGTACATAGTACGGAACATCACCAATTAGCGATTTTGCTAATCTAACATTTGCAGCAACTTCATTTAGTGGTACATGTCCAGGTCCCTCCACCATTACCTGTACATCTTTTTCATGAGCTCTTTTTGTTAGCCTTGATATGTTAATCATTTCCTGAACCTGCAATTCATCGTGCGAGTCAAGTATTGAGCCTGGCCTTAGTGCATCACCCAAGCTAAAAGTAACGTCATACTGTCTTGCCATCTCTATTAGATAATCAAAGTGCTCATAGTATGGATTTTCCTTGTCATACTTTAGCATCCATGCAGCCGTGATGGTTCCTCCCTTGCTTACTATTCCACCATGTCTTTTTACTGCCAAAATTCTTTTTGCTATATCTTTTGTAATACCAGAATGTATTGTAGTATAGTCTACTCCATCTTTTATGTTACGTTCAAATGCATTGAGATAGTCGTCCTCAGTTATATCAAGTGGATTTTTGTGTTTTTCAACACCATAATTGTAAGCCTCGTATACTGGAACTGTACCAAACGTTATAGGAGCTGCCTCAAGCAAAGTCCTTCTGAAAAGACCTACATCTCCACCATCACTCAGATCCATTATAGTGTCTGAGTGATATTTTACAGCAACTTTGGCCTTTTTTACTTCTTCATCCAGATTCTGATTCAGAGTAGAATTACCAATGTTGACGTTAACCTTTGTTTTCATTCCCTTGCCAATTCCTACCACGTGAATCTTTTGCGGTCTGACGTTGTTGTGTGGAATTATAATCGAGCCGGTTGCCATTTTTGAAATGAGCCAGTCTAAAGTTACATCTTCATCTTTTGCCACGGTTTTCATTTCTTCTGTGGCAATGCCCCTACGGGCTGCGCTCATTTGTGTTCCCAATTTACCTTTTTTACCAATCGATTGAATTTAAACGTGAGTTTCTCATGGTAATGTCATGAATGTGTTGTCAATAGCAGGCTCTGATCCATCTTCTGGCGCAGGCATTCAAGGAGATATAAAGACATTCACGTCTCTTGGAGCATACGGACTCGGTGCAATTACTGCATTAACAAGTCAAAACTCTTCAAAGTTTTTCGAGTCAGAACCTGCTTCATCTGAAATCATCAAGAGTCAGATAAGATCAGTTCTTTCAGATTTCAAGATTGATGCAATAAAGATAGGAATGGTCTATGACAAAAAAACCATAAAAACAATTCATTCTGAATTGAAAAATCTAAAAGTGCCCATCGTGCTTGATCCTATTTTTGAATCAACAACTGGCGGTACACTTCTTCTGGCTAACGCTTTTTCTGATTTTAAGAAATTGCTCATACCTCTCTCACATGTCATAACTCCAAATGTACCAGAAGCAGAGAGGATCACAGGTATGAAAATCAAGTCTTTGAGTGATGCAAAAAAAGTGGCGCTGAAGATAAATTCCATGGGTGCAAAAAATGTCATAATAAAAGGCGGACACATGCAAGACGATACGGTAACTGACCTCTTACTTGAAAACAAGAAATTTCACATATTTTCTCAAAAGAGGCTTACGCGAGAAACTCATGGCGGAGGATGCATATTTTCTGCCGCACTTTGTGTGAATATAGCCAAAGGAAAGGGCTTGTCTGAATCTGCAAGTCTTGCACAAAAGATTTCATTTGAATCCATCAAGAATTCGGCAAGAGTTGGAAAAGGTCTAGCTATTGCAAGACAAAAAAATGCAGACATTATAGAAGAGGATCTTTCCATAGCAATCAATCAATTTGTTAACATCAAAGGAATTTACAATTACATACCAGAAGTGCAGACAAATTTTGTATTTTCTAAGCCTTGTCCAGAATCTATTTTTCACATACTAGGACTTGAAGGACGTATAGTCAAAACAGGAGAATTGGTTACGGTGGCAGGCACACTCAAGTATGGAGGCTCAAGACATGTGGCCAATGCAGTCCTAGAGGTGTCAAGAAAGTTTCCCTCAATAAGATCTGCTGTTAACATCAAATACGACAGCAAGACAATCAAAAAAGCTATTGTAAAGAGACTTTGTGTAGCATATTATGATAGAGTTCTGGAATCACATGATACCAAGACTACTGAAGGAAAAACCATATCGTGGGGGATAAAGAGCGCAATTGAGAAACTCAAGAACCCTCCAGATATCATATATCACAGAGGAGATGTGGGAAAAGAGCCGATGATCTTGTTATTTGGCAAAACTCCAAAAGATGTCTTGATAAAGCTTGTCAAGATTAGGTAGAATATTTTTATCCTTCAAAATAAATACTACATTCTTAGACTACATCTCATGAAGGCGGTAATCTTGGCCGGTGGACTTGGAACAAGACTTCAACCTTACACTACATTTCTGCCAAAAGCTATGCTCCCACTTGGAGACAAACCACTCTTAGAGCATTTGATTGAATGGATAAAGAATAGCGGTGTCGATTCATTTGTCTTATGTGTGAGTTACTTGAGAAGAACGATAGAGGATTATTTTGAAGATGGGAGCAGATTTGGTGTGAAAATAGAGTACGCAGTTGCAAATAGACCTCTGGCAACAGCAGGACAATTAAAAACTGCACAAGAGTTTATCGATGATACTTTTGTTTGCGTGTATGGAGATTCGATTTTTGAATTTAGTTTGAAAAATATGATTAATTATCATAAAAAGAAAAAATCCTTTGTGACTATGGGGTTGTCCGAATACAAGACCAAGCTTCCATACGGATTCATAGAAATGGACAAGACCAGCAGGGTCAAGACATGGCAAGAAAAGCCAGAGGTGAAAGGCAATATCAACATAGGATGTTATGTCATGGAACCTGGAATTTTAGAGTTAATTCCAGAAGGCAAGCCATATGGAATGGACCTTGTTATTCGTAGTGCGTTGGCTAAGAAGAACAGGGTAAGCGGGTATCCGATTAAGAATGGGTTTATCGACATAGGCGACAAAGCTTCCTATCGGCGCGCATATCAGCATTATTTGGAAAGGCTTGGCCAGATCTAAGTCTTAAACATGACCGAAATTAAGATACGCAAACTCCAGAAAAAAGATCTCTTCAATGGATTCTTGCATTCGCTTGATTCGCTTAGGAATACAAGCGATATGAATCCAAGAAAAGCTCAGGCCATATTTGATAGGATTTCTGAGAATCCAAATGAGGCAATATACGTTGCAGTAATGGATTCGAAAATCATAGGTGCAGCAAGCATCATAATTGAACAAAAATTCATACATAACGGAGGGAAGGTTGGCCACATCGAAGATGTTGTGGTTGCAAAAGAATTCCAAGGAAGAGGAGTTGGTCAAAAAATAGTACATTCCTTATTAGAATATGCACGAAAACAAGGTTGTTACAAAACCATACTTGATTGTACAGATGATCTTATTCCTTTTTACAAAAAATTAGGATTCAAGTTGCATTCTAATTCAATGAGATTTGATCATCTGTCAAAAACGTAATCTCTTTTTGGCCTAGGTTTCAAGCGAAATAGAAGACCACCGGTTATCATGACAGGGATTGATACGCCCATAAATATAGTTGGAGTAAGTGAAAGTTCTGGAACTACATATGCGGGAGCTATCAGAGGTATCGTTGTATTGACATAGTTCATTCCAACTAACGTCACAACTCCTCCAGCAATGATAAGGGAGCCGCAAAGTATTGAACCATATCGGCGTGCCAACAAAAATGAAGAGCCTGCAAGTACCAATGCAGGTGCTCCACTAATTGAAATAAATTCTAGAACCGATGATGAAGGATCTATATCATATGATGGGTTTTTTAGAAAATGCGATACCGATATCAATTCAGCTACAAACAGTGCAAACATTGCGAAGCTTGCTGCAGCTACCCACTTTTCAACTGCCACAGTTATTCTTGATTTACTTCAATAAATAAACCAAATGATTGGTTATACTATACCAACTAGACCCGCTAGTTCTTTTCTGCAAGATGATCCAAGCTCCTCTGCTGCCTTTTCTGGAGTTACCTTGTTCAAGAAAACGCCATATCCCCTTTCAAGACCAGACCAAGAATCAGACTGCGGATACACTTCGATATGCCAGTGAATCTGTCGATTGTTTTTCTTTTCGGGTGAGAGATGAAATACCATGTTGTATGCTGTATTCTTCATCGTATTGGCAAGTCCGCCAAGTGTAGCCCTCAAGATCAAAGACAGATCATTTATCTCCTTTTGAGTTATTTTCGAAAAGCTTGTTGTGTGCTTTTTTGGATATATCCAAAATTCATACGGATGGGAGGGAGCCCACGGACAGAATGCCAAGAATCCTTCAGTTTGCAGGATCTGCCTTGGCCCACCTGTCTCAGTACTTACAGTCTGACACATTGGGCATATGCCTTTTTCATTTAGAATCTTGTGTGCAGCCTCTGCTTCCAGTTCTATTACAGGAGGAATTGTAGAAAATGTAACTATATTGATATGCGGATGAATAACAGGACCCCCAGCCTCCTTACCATGATTTACATAGATTGAGACATAGGTCACCCCTCTTTGTGTATATAACCACCTAAGCCTATCCTGAATTACAACTAGAACGTTAGACCATTGTTCGATCGGTATACTAGCAAGTGAGTCCTTGTGTTTTTCAGATGCAACTACGATATAGTGGTAACCATAAGCTGGTTCACTATAAAGTGGCCTGTCACTGTAAGAATTCTCAGATGTAGTGGCAACTACCGGATTCTTGCTTTCAAATACTCTAACAGACCAATTTTCCACATAATGATCTTCTGTATCCTGAAGTCTTTGCAACATGCCATCCTTTGCAACAAGGGAGAGCGATGATGGATTTGTCATAGATTCATTTCCAGGACAATAAGGACATTTCTTTGAGTCACTGGCGTTATGATTATCTTGAGAAACAATTACGAATTTATCAATAACATAATCCTTGCGAAGATCTCCCATATCTGCTAAATTCCCGATCTGCTGAGTTAAAACCTTTTCAATGATCGGAACACATGATTCAATGCCAAGAGATCTGCCTCAAAGACACTGAAATAGAACTTTTATCTGAGAAAATGATGAGATTAGAATTATCAAGTATGGATCATTTTGCCAACACATCTAAAAAATTTGCAATTGTCAGATGATCAGGAAAGTCCAAAAGTTTTTCTTTAATTGAATCTACTAGAAACTTGTAGGAATTCCCGTAAAGATCTTGTAGTACTTCGCGCAGGTATTTTGGGTTTTCATAGCAATCAGAAAGAGTGATGCCATATTTTTTATCAAGAAGTTTTGAAACTTCGGTATATCGTCGAGAGTCGATATCTATGAGTGTTTTTCCAATTGCTAAAATAACAAGATTTTTCTTCATATCAAGATCGTCGCAGGTCATGGACAAATATCACGCCGGTTTATGAAAAACCTGGATACAGGCAGTCCCGTATTTGATATATTTCCGAATGGACTAGTTTGATACATTATATATCATAACACACTGATCGCAGATATTGTCCCGTTTATCCGGTACAAACAAACGCACTACAAATACCCCAAATTATCGGATTTATCAAAAATTACGCTTAAATTAGAACAAAATATGTGCACAAACATCAAAATGTCTACTGAATCGCTAAGACAAGACCATGCGCTAATTGAAAAAGTGCTAAAGGCGATGTGGGCAACAATTCCGCTTTTGCAGAATGGAACTTCCATACCCGAACCTATAATTTTACAAGTCATTGATTTTACAAAAAACTTTACTGATTTGTGTCATCATGGCAAGGAAGAAAACTCACTTTTTCCAGAACTTGAAAAAAAAGGCATGTCAAAAGAGAGTGGGCCGATTGCAATCATGCTTATGGAACATGCATTAACTCGAAAATTAGCTGCAAGGATGGAAGAGTCTTCCAAGACATACATTGCCACAGGCAATGCCACACAATTGATCACAGATATGCAAGAATACATCAATCACCTAGTTCAGCATATTTGGAAAGAAAACAACCGCTTGTTTGAGATGGCAGAGATGGCTCTACGAAATGATGTGGACCGAATAAACACCGAACTTTCAAATGTAGAATCAGAAAAACTCAAGGAGCTTGGCAAAACAAGAGAGTCTTATGAAAAACTTGCCGAGGATCTTGCAAAGCAATTTCCATTACAAGACGATAATATGTCAAAAGCATAGAATAACCAAAGGATTTTTCTACTATACCACTCCTAAGGAGATATGAAATCCATATCTACATATGGTGGAAAATTTTTTACAGATAAAATAGGATTGGTTTAGATTGGCGGCAAAGACTGGAAATAAAGTAAAAGTGGAATATGTTGGAAAACTCGATGACGGATCAGTTTTTGATAGCTCAGAAGACCACGGAAAACCATTAGAGTTTGAAGTGGGTTCAGGTCACGTGATAAAGGGATTTGATGATGCAATTTTAGGAATGAATGAAGGAGATGAGAAAGAGTTCACCATACAGCCTGCTGAAGCCTATGGGCAACACGATCCAACCCTAGTGCAAAAGGTTCCAAGAGAAGTATTTCCACAAGAAGCGGAACTTACGGCAGGATTGCTCTTTGAGGCAGGTCTACCAACAGGCGAGAAGGTACCTGCAATGATTACTGCGGTAGATGATGGAATAGTTACGGTAGACCTGAATCATCCCTTGGCAGGAAAGACACTGAACTTTAAGATTAAACTCAAAGAGATATCTATTTGATTTCCTTATTACAAATCAGTTAGAACGTCTAACATTTTTTAACATATTCGAGTTGGCAAATAATTGTGATCGACTTGAAAAAATCAAGGTTTATGTAATATATGAAAAACTTGGAAGATGAGGCTGAATAAGAATTACGAACAATTCCAGTGTTCACATGATCTATGTCTTACTTGACGGAATAGGAGACTTGCCACATCCAGACTTGAAAGGAATGACCCCGCTAGGATATGCCAAGACCCCAAACATGGACAGACTTGCAAGTAATGGAGCAATAGGCGAAGTCATTTCAGTAGGAAAGGGAATAGCCCCTCAATCAGACATTGCTGTCTTTAACATGCTAGGTTATCGATTTGAGAATTCAGTGTATGTGGGAAGAGGAGTCATAGAATCGATAGGAATTGGAATTGACTTCAAAAATGGAGACCTTGCACTGCGCGGAAACTTTTCGACTGTAAATGATGAACGAGTCATAACTGATAGAAGAGCTGGCAGAAAAATTGAAAGAGAAGACGCGATTGCCATTTCTCGCGAATTAGAACAAAAGATCAAGTTTTCAAATCCAAAAGCGTCTGTAGTGGTATCACCAACCATAGGACACAGAGTCATAGTAAGGATAAGATGTGATGAAGAATTCCTATCACCAGATATCAGTAACACCGACCCAGCATATGCGAGAATTGATGGCATGGGTGTTGCAAAAGCTGTTGGTGATTACTTGAAGATAGAAAGATCACTTCCGTTAAATGAATCAGCAGGAGCAAAACTCTCTGCCTCACTTGTAAATGAATTCACAGATCAATCACTTGCCATTATGAAAAATAGTGAAACAAACAAGAGGCGCAGTATGCAGGGAAAGAAACTTCTAAATTCAATACTGTTGCGCGACGCAGGAAACAGGTTCCCAGATGTCATTCCAATAAACCAGTTGCATGAGATGAAATTTTCATGCATAGTTGATATGCCAGTTGAAATTGGCATAGCAAACGTGCTAAAGATGCAGACATTTAACGCCGGAGGGCTGAATGATTATGAGGAAAAGGCAAGAGTTGCAGCAAAGGCAATGGAAACGCAGAATGCCATTTATGTACACATCAAGGGCCCGGACGAGTTTGGCCATGATGGAGATGCTGTAGGAAAGATGAAAAACATTGAGGAGATCGATACTAGGTTTTTTGGCACTCTGTTAGATATCATAGACACCTCAAAGG
>JBAVVB010000091.1:0-4054 GCA_049697075.1 Nitrosotalea sp. | reverse complement strand
GAAGATAAAAAAAAAAAAACCAACTTACATAAAGGAAATAACTGATCTTGCAAATGCTTTCAAATGTAATGTTCACGACGTACGAAAATCATCAATTATCGTTGAGATTACAGCAACCCCTGACAGGATCAATGCATTTGAAGATCTTGTGAGAGGGTATGGCATACTTGAGATAGCAAGAACCGGAATGTGTGCACTGGAGAGAGGAGTAGGTAATGAAAGTTAGAATTTTTGACACTACTTTAAGAGACGGCGAACAAACACCAGGTATTGCCCTAACCCCAGAGCAAAAACTTGCAATTGCTCAAAAGTTGGATGAATTGGGGGTGGATGCAATAGAAGCAGGCTTTCCAATAATCTCAGATGGTGAAAGAAAAGCAGTGAAGGATATAGCTCACGCCGGCCTTAAAGCAGAGATTTGCGGTTTGGCAAGAACTGAGAAAAAAGACATCGATGCAGCAGTAGCAGCCGGATTAAAATACATACACACATTCATTGCAACATCTGACATTCACCTAAAATACAAACTCAATCTCACACGTGAACAAGCAGTTGCAAAAGCAGTGGAAGCAGTAGAGTATGCAAAATCACTTGGATTGCAAGTGGAATTTTCTGCAGAGGATGCAACCAGAACGGATAGAGAATTTCTCAAAAAAGCTTTCAAAGCAGTTACAGAAGCTGGTACCGACAGAATAGACATCCCAGACACTGTGGGCTATTCAACCCCCCAATATATCGCCGAGATTACAAAGGATGCAATAGATGCTACTCATTTGCCTGTCAGCGTTCATTGCCACAATGACTTTGGGTTAGCTGTAGCAAATGCAATATCTGCAATTCAGGCAGGTGCGCAGTGCGCACATGTTACAATAAATGGTATTGGAGAAAGAGCCGGTAATGCTTCACTTGAAGAATTGGTCATGGCGTTACAATGTCTACAGTTTGACAAAAAGTTTGAGACAAATATCAATACCAAGCTTCTCTATGATACCTCACGATATGTTTCAAAAATTGTCGGAGTTCAAGTCCAACCAAACAAGGCAATAGTTGGAGAAAATGCCTTTGGGCATGAATCTGGAATTCACACACATGGTGTCTTGAGTAACCCATTGACGTATGAGCCAATTAGCCCAGAACTTGTAGGCAGGACGCGCTGGTTTCAGGTAGGAAAACACGCTGGAGCACACGGTGTTGCTGCAATGTTAGAAGAATACGGCATTCAACCATCAAAGGAGCAGACACGTGAGATCCTAGAGAGGATCAAGAAATTAGGAGACCAGGGAAAACATGTGACAGATGTAGAGTTGCTATCAATATCAGGCGAAGTGATGCATCAGGAAGGGTTGAAAAGACTAGTACACCTAATAGGATTTTCCGTGTCTACAGGAATTGGTAATATGCCGTACGCATTTGTCAAGTTAAACATAGAGGGAAAAGATTTCATAGGAACCGATTATGGTGTTGGACCTGTAGATGCATCAATTAATGCAATACAAAAGATTACAGGCGAGATTGACAAAGTTAGGATAAAAGAATACAAGCTAGATTCAATTTCTGGCGGATCAGAGGCGTTATGCGAAGTAACAATCAAGGTAGAGGACGTATACGGAAACCAGGCTTCTGCAAAATCCATTGGCGAAGATATCGTAATCACCAGCGTTCAAGCCATGATTGATGGCATAAACAGAATAATGCTCAAAAAAATTCTCAAACAAAAAAACTTGGGACACTAGATGTATAAAATATCCCTCATAACTGGAGACGGCATAGGTCCTGAACTATCAGAATCTGTTACAGATATGCTACACGCTATAACCGACAAGATTGGATTAAAGTTAGAAATTAATGCTGTTGAAGCCGGTGATGGCGCATTAAAAAAAACAGGCAAGGCGCTTCCTGATTCAACTTTTGATACAATAAAAAAATCTGATGCATGCCTAAAAGCCCCCGTAGGAGAAAGTGCCGCCGATGTGATTGTATTTCTACGAAGAGCATTAGATCTTTATGCCAACATAAGACCGGCAAAATCATACCCCAACATGCCATCCCTTAAAGAAAACATTGATCTGGTCATAGTAAGAGAGAACACAGAAGACCTCTACACAGGAATGGAGTTTGAGATTGGCAATTCAGCAGTTGCATTAAGAACCATATCTGAATACGCATCAAAACGCATTGCAAAATATGCTTGTATTACGGCAGGACAAAGGAACGGACAAAGAAAAGTAACCTGCGTTCACAAGTCAAATGTCATGAGAAAAACAGATGGCCTTTTTGCAAGATCATGTGCTCAGGTAGCAAATGATTTCCCAGATATCACGTTTGAACAGATGTATGTAGATGCATGTGCCATGAACCTCATAAGACAACCAGAATCTTTTGATGTCATAGTGACAACTAACTTGTTTGGAGACATCCTATCTGACGAGGCAGCCCAAGTGGTAGGCGGGCTTGGGATGGCACCGGCAGCTAATATAGGAGATAGTTTTGCCTTGTTTGAGCCTGTTCACGGAGCAGCCTTTGACATTGCTGGAAAGCAGATTGCCAATCCATCTTCTTTTATTTTATCTGCTAAAATGATGTTTGAGTGGTTAGGTATGAGAAACAATGACTCGGCATCTTTTGCAGTAGCAAAGAAGATAGAAGAAGCTGTCTATGGAGTAGTAAGCCAAGGTATCAAGACAAAAGACATTGGTGGAGACAAAACCACCAAAGAGTTCACCCAGCAGGTAATCTCAAAACTTATTTGAGATCCGACACTGGAGGCTCTCTTGACCAAAAAAACATTGCAAAGCCAATTGGTATCATGATAGTTATTGCCACACCAAAACATACCCAATAGAAAGTTGGATCAATGCCTTTGATTAGAGGTACTGGAAATACGGTATAGGCCCAGACAAAGGCGATAAAACCAAGAATGATCTTATTTCGCTTAAAAACCCGCCATCCAAGTTTTCGTTTTGTGATATAGCATTTCTTGCAGCGTGTCTTGTCATCAGTCATGCAAGAATTACAGCAGTGTTTATCACAAAAGTAACATGTATGATCACCAAAACCTGAGCCGCAAAAGTCGCACTGTTGCATAAATAATTGCCGTGAGATCTAGATTTATCTTTTTATGGAAATAACCTTTCTGGATCTCTTGGATATAGAACGACTTCCCTTACATTATCAATTTTAGTCAAGACAGACATTAACCTATCAAGGCCCAAGCCCCATCCAGAGTGAGGCGGCATTCCCCAATCAAATGCTTTGAGATGATCCTCGAATTGAGAGGGGTTTAACCCTTGTTCAATCAGCCTTTCTTTAATCTTATTTGGATCATGTAGACGCCTACCGCCAGATGACAATTCAAGGTACCCATATTGCAAATCAAATGATTTGGACAATGACTGGTCATCTTCCTTTTCATGGATGTAGAATGGTTTTAACTTCATAGGCCAGTCTATCAAAAAGTAGAATCCTTGATGCAACTCTCCAAGTTTTCTCAAATGAGAATCTAGTAGATCATCTCCAAGTTCAAGACTGATTCCTTCGCGACCAAGCTCTTCTACGGCTTGCTTGTAGGTGATTCTATCAAATGGTGTTGTCGGTCTTTTCACATCAATTCCCAAAGTCTTTTGTTCCTCAATACAGTTTTTTTCAACATGTTCAAAAACATTGGCTACAACTGTTTCTAGAACTTCCATGACGTCAAGATAATCCATAAAATCGGCTTCTATATCCACACTTGTAAATTCAGTAAGATGCCTGACAGTGTGCGATTTTTCTGCCCTGTAAAATGACGCTATCTCAAAAACTCTTTCAAGTCCAATTGTTAATTGCTCTTTGTAAAGTTGTGGGCTCTGTGCAAGATATGCCTGTTTATCAAAATATTTCAGAGAAAATAGGTTTGCACCGCCTTCACTGGCACTTCCAATTATTTTTGGTGTGTTTACCTCAATGAAACCAAGTTCGACAAGAGTTTTTCGTATAGACTGTAATGCATGATGGCGCATTTTGAAAATAGATGCAGTTTTCTGATTTCTCAGGTCAAGCGCTCGCGCATTTAGTC
>JBAVVB010000090.1:0-6520 GCA_049697075.1 Nitrosotalea sp. | reverse complement strand
GCCTTGTGCCATGACCTCCGTGAAGTATGATTCCTTTCATGTTACAGAACCGCATTCTTTATCATTATAGAGTCTACTGTCTTTTTTGACTCTAGCAAATGCTTGTACCACTCTACAGTCTTTGTCTTGATTGAATCAGTAAGTGTTCCCTTTTGAAGGTTGGAATAGATCTCCCTTGCACCATCAGCTACAGTAAATTTGGTTTTGTAGCCAAGTGTATCCTTTATCTTTTTGAAGCTGATCTTGTATGATCTTGTATCTGGGTCACCATACCATTTCTTCTTGAATGGAATCTTAATTGAGCGTGCTACCTCCTTTGCCAGTGGCATGATTTGATAGTTCTGGTCGTCCGAGCCCACATTGAACAGCTCACCGTTTATCTTGTCTTGTGGGCTTTGGATTACCTTGACATAAGATTCTGCCACGTCTTTTACATGGATAAATGGTCTCCATTGTGTTCCATCACGCATTATTGGAATCTGTTTGTTCTTGAAAAATCCTAAAACCATTCCGTTTACTGCCAAGTCAAATCTCATCCTTGGGGAATACCCAAACACGGTAGCAAATCTTAGTAGCGTAACGGTAAATTTGTCACTTGATAGTTTTTTTGCCGCAACCTCTGCCAGTCTATTTGCTTTTGCATAGGTTGTCAGTGGATTGATAGGGGACTTTTCGTCCAATAGTCCGTCTCTGAATCCGTAAATGCTGCAGCTTGATGCCAAGATGTATCTTTTTACACCAGCTTGTTTTGCAAGTCTTGCAACTCTAGCTCTTCCCTTGTAATTGATATCAAGTGTCTTTTGTGGGTCAAGCTCTCCACTGGGATCATTTGATAGAGCTGCCAAGTCCATTACCACATCGATATTTTTTAGAATTTTTTGATCAAAGTATCTCGTATCATCTTGGATTAGTGTAAGATTTGGATTCTTTGCAACTTTTGCCAGTGTTTCCTTTCCGAAAAAGAATCTGTCTAGAACTTTGACCTGGTATCCTTCTTGTAACAGTCTAGGAACAAGGACTGAACCGATGTATCCTCCCCCACCTGTAACTAGAACCTGCACAGATCGGTGGATCTAAAGTTATTATTTAATTCTAGTGAAATTTTTGTCTATTTGTAGACAAAGTTATTGTCAGCGTTCTTGAGAATAGGTAGCTCCAGATCTTTTTTAATCATGATTGGCTTTTCAATTGGCCATTTTATGCCTACTTCGGGATCATCCCATATGATTCCCCTTTCATGCTCGGGCGAATATTCTGCGTCTACCTTGTATATCACATCTGCTTCATTGCTTAGTACGACAAAACCGTGGGCAAAGCCTTTTGGAACATAAAGGAGTTTGTGATTTTGCTCAGACAAAATCTCGCCTATCCATCTTCCATATGTTGGAGAGCCTTGCCTAACGTCAACTGCTATATCAAATATCTCGCCTGTAACTGCCATCACAAGCTTTGCCTGAGCTTTTGGATCTTTTTGGTAGTGTAATCCTCTCAAGACTCCCTTGATTGAATGGGAGTAATTATCCTGAACAAATTTTGTGTTTATGCCATTTTCAATAAATATGGATTCTTTGAAGCTCTCCATGAAAAAACCTCTTTCATCTGAGAATGTTTTGGCTTCAACAAGTATCACTTCTGGGATCGCCAATCTTTTGAAATTAAAAGGCATGATTTTGAGTCAGCATAATTGGATAAATATGTTTCAGGCATATCGTTATCATCATTTACTAGTAACATGTATTCCATACTGCAGATCATCTAGGTTATGACGTAATCTTTTCATGCATTACAATTTTCTCATACGCGGTATGTTATTGACAACCTCTCTTCGATCTAGCATAAAGAGAGAAATAAGACAATTATAATAATATAAAGATGTTAAATAATGAAATCATTTCCAAATATATTAAAAAAGATTGGGCATATTATCTCAATGTCATAAATGCAATTGGTGAAAGAAAAAACAATACTGAAATTTCAAACAGCAAACCATTTGTTTTATATTTGGACCCTACTTCATTTTGCAACTTACAATGTCCCTTTTGTACTACTGGACAAAGAATAGATGCCAGACCTGCTTCCTCCATGTCTCTTGCTTCTTTTAAAAACATAATAGAACAGATTGGAAATAACTTATTTCACATAGCATTCTACAACTGGGGTGAACCGTTACTAAACAAAGACTTTGTTGAGATGGTACAGTAT
This sequence comes from Nitrosotalea sp., assembly GCA_049697075.1. GTDB lineage: Archaea > Thermoproteota > Nitrososphaeria > Nitrososphaerales > Nitrosopumilaceae > Nitrosotalea. Next base: position 4,318 of record JBAVVB010000090.1, on the reverse strand, counting down.
ATTCAGAAATACAACGTAACCAGTGACATAAGCACAAACCTCAACATCTCTCTAAATCAAGAGAAAGCTGAACTTTTAATCAATTCAGGACTAGACCAAATTTTAATGTCAGTAGACGGAATTACTCAGGAAACGTATCAGAAATATCGTGTTGGAGGAAATTTAGAACTGGCTCTCAAAAATATGAAATTACTTGTTGATACAAAACGAAAATTGAATAATGACAAAATTCATTTATTTTGGAGATTTTTTGTATTTAAGCATAATCAGCATGAGATAGAAAAGGCGAAACGGATTGCAGATGAAATTGGAATAGAAATACAAATTGCTCCTCCGTTCATTGATCCTAAAAAATATGATGAATATGCCTCGACAATTCCAGAGTATGCTCCAGTATATTGGCCATATGCGGTAGATGGAGAAAACTCAGATAATCCCTATTCTACGAGAACACCGCTAGAAAGAAAATCCATTCGACCGTTAAAGAACCCGGACTTCCCCGTGGGATGTGATTGGCTATGGTCTACGATGGCAATAAATGCAAATGGCAGTGTCTCACCTTGCTGTGTTGTTCCTCTTGCAGAACAAGATTTTGGCCATACAGATGAAAATGGTCTTATACAAATCTGGAACAATGAGAAATATAAGAATGCAAGAAATCTAACCAGTGAAAAGAATTTTGATCATAAAATGAGATTAGTATGTGAGAACTGTCCATCTCTTGAGGATTGGCATACTCCAGACCATTTTGTTATCATGATTTTGAAAGGGTTGCTAATGAAACTACCGTCTATTTATGGTAACGTGAAAAATATTTCTGTCAATGATATTAACTGGGAGACAATGGAAAGATTAAAAATTATAATACAAAGAGAAATGCATGTGGAAGAACTAGAAAAAGAGATCAATGAAGTGCACAATAGCTTTACTTGGAAAATATTAAGAAAGATAGACCTAATTAAGGAAAAAATCAACATTCAATGAGTATAGATTAAATTTCTTCTAAAACCAACCACAATCTAATAGTTTATGCATTTTATTATATTTTAAAATGATTCAATGAAATTGGAAACGAATCGATCACCTTTTCATCATGATATCGTTCAGATCTCAAACCACATCTCTTTCCACCTGTATTAAGATTGAACTGCTAATTTTTACCACAATAGTATGTTCTTATGTTCAAAGTGAGTAGTATACTAATGAAAATAGATTGTACATTGCATATCTTAAATTTTGATCTACGATGTATTACAATACTTTTATAGATATTATATCGATGAATTATGACTTGACTAATTTTGATCAGGATCTAGAAATTTTCAAGCATAAATATCTGAATTGGTTTCACCGAAATTGTGTTTTTAATAATAAATGGATGGGAAGACAAGCACAAAAACCGCCATTAGATGCATGGATTTTCCAGGAAATAATTTATGATACAAAGCCATCTGTTATAGTTGAAATTGGAAATTATGCTGGTGGAAGTACTCTTTTCCTGGCAAACATATTAGATGCAATTGGATTTGGTAAGATTCTTGCAGTTGACATAGATCATTCAAAGGTCAAAGATATTAATCACAAACGAATCAAATGGATAACTGGCGATGCTACAAGCTCCGACGTTTTTCAACAAGTGAAGAGTGAGATTACGAAGGAAGATAAGGTGATGATAGTTGAAGATTCATCACATACATACAATAACACATTATCAATCTTAGAATTATATTGTGGTTTAGTTTCGAATGGTTGTTATTTTATTATCGAAGATGGAATATGTAAAGAAGATTATATCGAGGGACCAAAACCAGGCCCTTATGAAGCTATTCATGAATTCTTAAAAAAACATAACGAATTTAGAATTGATAAGAATAGAGAAAAATTTCTCCTAACTTACAATCCAGATGGTTATCTATTAAAAGAATAAAATCAAGATTTTCTTAGAATAATTCTCCTGTTGTCTCAGTATGATTCATTCATTACATGATTTTTTGTAAAAATCAGCATATGTTACAAGTCTAGGATCTTCGTGAATCCCAAACTCACCTGCCCATCGAAGTAGTGAAGATAGATCTCCTTTATTTTCTACCTCAGGAAAAGCTGAATGCAAATCTTGTCTTTCTCCATAAACTATCATTAGATAAGATATTGCTTCATACCATTTGGGAAATATGTTTGGTTTATCAGTTATGCTAGGCTGTTTAATTTTTTCAAATGTTTTCAATGAATTAATATCGATATCTCTCATTACATTGTATGAATCTTCAATCTTTTCAATAGAGGTATTCTTTGAAAGTTCGATCCACCAGTTAACATTGTTCAAAAAATTTTTCAAATCTGGAGTTTCAACAGTTTTCATACAGACCAGCAAAGAATCTTTCCACTGATCACTATCATCAGTATAATTTTGGCTTTCCCATTGCGTTTGTGCTTCAATAACCTCCATCTTTGCCCATTTTGCTAATGCCTTCATTCCATCGGGATAATAACGCCAACAATCTATCGGATATCTATGTTCGTAGCCATCAGCTGGGGCTATAATACAAGCTAATCCATTTTTTTTTAGTACTCTATTGACCTGTAATATTGTAATCCAAAAGTATTCTATGTGCTCAAATGCTTGCCCCGAGATTACAACATCATATGAATTTGCTTCTATGCTAGACCAATCATAAGGATTGTTGAGAATAATATCGACATTTTTTCCTTTTACCATATCTGTACCATGATAGATCCATCTTGGTTCCTGGAACAATTCCGCATATGTTCCATTGACATCTTGGCTTCCTAGATCTAAAATCTTGAGATCCTTTTTAGTGTCAAGATAAACTTCTTTAAATTTTTTCATCTTGTCAAATGAACTTTTATGCATTCTTTATGTTATTTTTCACGAATTTTAATATTTAATTATTGGGATTAAAGATCTATTACTTGTTAAGAAGATAAGGTGCCTCCTCTTCTACCTGACTTTTCATAATATCAAGTGCTTCCTTGGTTGTAAGTAACCGTAGATTGAATTCTTTTATTGCTTTTTGACTATTAAGACATGAGTATTGTGGTCGTTTAGCTTTTTGAACAAATGAAGATGAGTTAGCCTGTAAAATCGAGTCAGAATCGTAACCAAATTTTTCAGCTAACTTAACCGCAAATTCGTATCTGCTCTCACATGACAGGCCTGACACGTGATAAATTCCACCTTTATCAGTTGTTGCCATTTTCAGACATGCCTCCGCAAGTGAATCTGCCAAAGTTGCCGATGCGAATTGGTCTGTAACGATCTTTAATGACTCTTTTTTATGTAATTTCGTTAGGAGCCACATTGCAAAATTCATGGGTTTGCCTGAGCTTGATGTTGTACCAGCTAGTTCTAACGGCGTCCAACCATAAACTACACTTGGCCTAACAATGATATTCTTTGAGTCAGCCAGTATCTTTTCTCCATCCAATTTAGAACGGCCATAAACACTAATTGGATTTGCTTCATCAGATTCTTGATAAGGGGTTGTTTTTTTTCCGTCAAACACATAATCTGTAGAAAGATGTACCAATTTGGAACCAATTTTTTGACAATTCTCAAAAAGTGTCACAATAGCATCCTTGTTTATTAAATTTGACAGATTTGGATTTTCCTCGCAAAAATCAACATTATGCAGAGCTGTGGTATTGATAACAATATCTGGGTTTATATCAGAAAAAATTCCATTGACTTGATCTTTATCTGATATATTGATTTTTTTTGTAGCACAGTTATTTATTTTTGTAGGTCTGTCATTGAATGTTCCGTATACATCATGTTGTAATGAAGCAATCTTTGCTAATTTATAGCCAGTAAGACCACTTACTCCAAATATCAAAACCTTTCTATTCAATAATTAATCTTCCCATTTTTTTGAGGTGGATAAGATATAAAATAATTTTCTATCATTTTGTGCCTACATATTTTCATGCGTATCAAGATCTGAATGATTTTGCCTTAATTCTGCTCCATAACGTATAGACGCTCCATTACTCGACAATTTAGCGGATAATATGAGAGATCTGGAGCATGTCCAAAAGGGATCACATTCTTACTTGGTGAAAGATCACAAATCAGACTTTAGGATAAAAAATCAATTAAAAACTTGATTCTCCTAATTCCCACAAATTATCAAGTAACAAAGTTACTTAAATTTTTAATATAAAAAATTAAAGTGTTCTTTCCAATAATTATTTCGCCCCTGTCTCATGACTGATTCCTCCACAACATCTCAGGATCTACTAGCACATCATTTGTTGCCATTTTACTATAATATGCATTTGCAGGAGTCTCCATCTCATC
>JBAVVB010000089.1:0-8900 GCA_049697075.1 Nitrosotalea sp. | reverse complement strand
GCACTGGCGGCAGCATAGTAAAGGCTGCAGAATATTTGAAGAAGCAAAAGTGTGGGAAGATATACGCAACTTGCACCCATGCTCTTTTGATGGGAGATGCAGAAAAAAAGATCAAGCGAGCCGGAGTAACAAAGATTGTCAGTACTAATACCATACCGGGCAAGATAGGTATTGTTGATGTCTCTTCTGTAATTGCAAAGGCAATTAGCTGAATGCCGCAAAGCTTTTTCATACTATCTGGTGAACAGCCAGAACTTGCAAAAGACGAGCTAGTTTCTATATCGAAGAGCTACGATCCCAAAACAACATCTACAGGAGAATCAAGACTTGTAATAATCAAGTCTGCTGTACCATGGGAAAAAATCGCCAAAAGAGCCACGTTTGTCAGAGCTAGTGGCGCTATAGTAAGCACTTTGGATGACCTATTAGAGACTAGATCGCATCTGTCAAAACCAAAGACATTTGCTTGCAAGGTCATCAACCTATCTTCGAAAAAAATCAACAAAATACAGATGGAAGGTGAGACAGGAGCGGTACTCAGAGAAAGATGGAACTCCAAAGTATCGCTCTCAAACCCTTCAGTTACTGTATATCTCATTATTACTAATAACAAAAGGTACCTTGGCTATGCAGAAAGCATGATGGAACAAGAACGGCCAAAAAAGACAATCAAGTACCCAACTGAGCTTGACTGGAAGCTTGCACGATGTATGGTTAACTTGTCGCAGCTAAGGGAAGGAAGAACCATCTGCGATCCTTTTTGTGGAACTGGAACAATATTGCTAGAGGCCGAATCTATGGGGATTCATTCCATAGGAATTGATTTTGATGTAAAGATGTGCAATATCGCAGAAAAGAATCTTGCAGAGAATGGATATGATTCCAAAGTAGTCAACTCTACCTATCATGATATACAAAAAATCAAAGACAGAATAGATTCCATAGTAACCGATATTCCTTACGGAATTGCATCAAGATCATCCATATCACCCAAAAGAATACTCCAAGATTTTTTATCCATAGTACCAAAGAGAATGAAGGTGGTTATCGTATACAAGAAAGGTCTCGATGTTGATGAGTTAGACAAAGCAAAAAAATACGAAATCTTTAGACACAAGAGTCTGACTAGAGTGATTGCTGTAAGATGAAATTGGTATTCTTGGGTACATCGGCTGCACAGCCAACAATAGAGCGTGGCATGACATGCATCTGCCTAGTTCTAGACAAGGAGATCCTGATGTTTGATGCAGGAGAAGGTGCCCAAGTTGCATTTCAAAAGGCAAAACTTGGATGGAACAAAAAGATGAAGATCTTTGTTACACATTTACATGGGGACCATTGCGTTGGGATTCTTGGTCTGCTACAGACAATGTCACTACAAAACAGAACAGAATCACTTGACATCTTTGGTCCGCCAGGAATTGATGAATTTCTTGCAGCTAACCTGAAGATACTAAACTTTGGACTTACGTTTCCTGTCAGAATCATCAGAATAAAGGAAGGTCCTGTTTTTGATGATTCAACGTATACAATTCAGGTTTGTGAAGCAGAACACTCCATTCCAGCTTATTCATACCTTTTTGCAGAGAAGGATAGACCAGGCAAGTTCTATCCTGAGAAGGCCAAACAGCTGGGGGTTCCCGAGGGAGAGCTTTGGCATGAGCTTCAAGGCGGCAAAGAGGTAAGGGTTGGTGAGAAGACAATCAAGCCATCGGATGTAATGGGTGAGAAAAGAGCTGGTAGAAAAATAGGCATATCAGGAGATACAAGACCTACAAAGAAGCTGGAAGAATTTTTCAAGGGCTGTGACTATATCACTTTTGATTCCACATATTCTGATACATTACGTGACAAGGCAAAAGAGAATTATCATTCAACATCGGTTGAAGCTGCTGAGCTTGCAAAAAGAGCCGGAGTTTCAAATCTTATCCTGACACATTTCTCAGCAAGATATGATGATGCAGAAGAGCTAGCAAAGGAGGCAAAGGTAGTTCATGATTCCGTGATTGCAGCAAAAGACCTCATGGAAATTGAGATCAAATGACATGTTGGAACAAATATCTAACAAGCTAAAACAGGCAGAAAAGATAATCTTTGTTACCGGTGCTGGAATCTCTCAAGAATCTGGCATTCCAACATTTAGGGGTAAAGACGGATTGTGGCGAAAATATGATCCCATGAAGCTTGCTACAATAGATGCCTTTTACGAAGATCCAAGGCTTGTCTGGGAATGGTACGAGGAAAGGAGAAAGAACATACTTACTGCCAAGCCAAATCCGGGACATCTTGCAATAGTACAGCTTGAAAAGAAAAAACCAGTTCACATATTGACACAAAATATTGATGGCTTGCATCAGAGAGCTGGGAGCAAAAGTGTCTACGAGCTTCATGGAAATATTATTACAATCAAATGTACAGTATGTGACTTTAAGGATAAGATATCAGCAGGTTTTTCTGGACTTCCTCCTCTATGCAAATGCGGAAATATTCTAAGGCCAGATGTAGTGTGGTTTGGAGAATCTCTCCCGCAGGATGTCTGGCAAGCTGCTATTTCTCAAGCAATCTCCTGTGATACCATGATAGTAGTTGGAACGTCACTTGCAGTATCGCCTGCAAATCTATTGCCAATTTATGCCAAGCAAAATGGCGCGATATTAATTGAGGTCAATCCAGAGGAGACTCCCATGTCTGGAACCATGGATATTTCGATCCGCTCATCAGCTGCAAAAGCATTGCCTGAGCTTGTCACTGTATTTTAGAGATAAATTATAAAAAATTATTCAAAAAAAGATGCTGTCTCTTCATTGAATTGTTATTATAGATCAAAGAATTATTGAAAAATCTATACTTAGTTGTGATAATTATGACTAATTGTTAAATATCATGAAGACGTATAGTCATTAATGAGAAAATACGCAAATTCTATCGACTGAATTTGCGTGGTCCTGTGAAAAACAGTACATAGTAGAGTGCACAAAGGTGCGCGAGTGGCAGGAGAATGCTTTTGCCTATACAGGATCACGCCCTTACATTTTCCAAATTATTCTGCAAACAATTCTAGGCTATTTTACCGGGTTGCAATTTTTCGTAAATTGTGTTCTGTTTGATTATTTCTACACGATACAAGTTATGGGATTAAACCTATTTGGTGCAAAATTGCAAGTAGAGTAAATTAGTAAAACTCTAGCCCACAGACTCGGGAGCAAGCCAGTCAACTAGTTTTTCCAGATCTTTGCAGTGTATGATTACCTTGATTGGTCCCATTGGAGACTCTTCGGCCTCATCACAAATAGCAATGACATCAACATATGCTGCCTGCTTGTTAAGATAAAACCAAGTGGTATCGCCTTTTGTATTGTATCGCATCTGTCTTCGATATACTCTGTTTACTCTACGCTTTTGTATTGTTTCCTGAATCTTTGACAGAGAATGCAGATCTCTAGAGATTGCCTTTATGCTTCCATCCTTGTATTCATAATCAGTATCCAACAGTACATTAGATACGGCAGCCTTGATCTTCTCTGGATCTTCTGATGGATTAACTGCAGCGTATGTTTCTATCTTACATGCAATATTAGGAACTTTCACTTTATCCAACCTTTGATGATATCATATGCGGTATTCACAAGATGTTCTATTGTTAGATTGTTATTAGATATTGTTTCATCGGCAAGGGCAATTGATTCACTCATGCCAACCCCAATTTCCCTAGAGTCCCTTTTTGTAAAATCTTCTCTATCGGATGGAGCGTCGGATCTACCTCGTCCTGTCAAGAACTTGAATCTGGTATCACCTGATGCATGTATTGCAAGAACTTTTACGATACCAATTTTTTTTAATACCTCAACTTCTGCAAGTGATCTTACTCCATCAACTAGTACAACATCTGAACTTGAATTTAGTATCTGATCTTTGATTAACTCGGCGACTGCACCTGGTCCGTTCTTTTCTCTAAGATCAAGCATGAGTTTGCCCAAGTTTGCACCTGTAGGTTCAATTTTTCTTCTTGTTGCCTCCGTTCTTACAGCATCTCCCATTGTTATCTTGTCAAATCCCTTTGTACTTAGGGCCTCAGCTATGGTAGTCTTGCCAGCACCTGGCATACCCGTCAAACAGACGATAAGCTTTGTCACATTCGCAAATTCAACCCTCCAGTCTATGAAGCTACCGAAAAATCATTATAGACTCTGGATTCTGAATTTCTATGATGCGTACATTTGTAGCAGTAGAAGTTCATAGTGAAAATGTGCTAGATGCAATAGCTAATCTACAGACAGATTTTGACATAAAGGCAAGTCCTGTTAGCAGACAAAACATGCACTTTACACTGCTTTTCCTCGGAGAGATAACTGATAATACCGCAGAAGACATAAAAAAATCACTTTCGAGTATTGTCTTTGAGCCAATTGAATTGAGTTTTACTCATCTTGGTGCATTTCCAAATCCAAAATTTCCTCGAGTAATTTGGATTGGTGTGGGTGAAGCTGCTTCTGAACAGCTTGTGGAACTTGCTGCTCAAGTCGAGAAAAAACTTGCGCCCCTTGGATTCAAGTCAGACAAGCCATTCAAGCCTCATCTTACCATATTTAGAGTGAAGAACAAGATAGATGATATTTCAAAAAAGATAGAAAAATACAGGCAGGTAAGCCTTGGAAAAGATGTCATTTGTGAGCTAAAGTTCAAGAAAAGCGTCTTAACTTCAAATGGGCCAATATATTCTGATTTACAGGTGATAAAGACACAATGACTCGTATCTTGGAGCAGGCAAGAAAGATTTCCGTTCCTACAAAAAAGGAAGAGGAAAAGATGAAGGAACTGGCTGATTCCCTAGTAAAGCAGGTAAGAGATGAGGCCTCAAAATATTCTCAGGTCGTAACAGTGGAACTTGGAGGTTCTTATGCAAAGGGAACTTGGCTCAAGGGACAAATGGACCTAGATATATTTGTCAAGCTAAAAATCGATACTGATGAAAAAACATTTGAGGATATTGGAAAGAAAATCGGCTTTGATTCCATGAAAAGACATATGCCATTTGTAAGATACTCTGAGCATCCATATGTAGAGGCAAAAGCGGAAGGGACTCGAATAAACGTGGTACCGTGCTATGATGTAGAGAAGGGACAGTGGAAGAGTGCTGCTGATAGATCTTCATTTCACACAAGATTCATTTTGGAAACATTTGATGAGAATAAAAAGAACGAGGTGCGTCTTTTAAAAAAATTCCTAAGAGGCACAGGGATTTATGGTGCAGAAATTGCTACAGAGGGCTTTGGTGGATATGTAGCAGAGGTTCTGGTATATCACTATGGAACATTTATGGGAGCTTTAGAGGCAGCATCTAATTTTGTTCAGGGCCAGACAGTAGGAAACCCGACAAAGAAATTTGAGACAGCGCTTATACTAATTGACCCAGTTGATAGTAATCGAAATCTTGGTACAGCAATCTCTGGTCAAAATGTTGCAAAGTTTATTCTTGCTGCTAGATCGTTTCTCAAAAAACCTTCGATTGTATTCTTTTCCGGCAAGAAAAGAAATCCTAATGCAAAGAATCTAAAAAATACAATAATTATAAAATTTAACTATAAAAGGCGAAGCCCAGATATAATTTGGGGACAGATAAAACGCAGCACAACAGCATTAGCAGGTCAGCTTGAGCTTGGAGGGTTTGATGTTCTGCGCAAGATCGCAGTCACTGATGAAGAATCAGAAGCAGCTATGATCTTCCTTCTTGGCTCACCTTTAATTGAAAAATTCATGGTCAAAAATGGTCCTGAGGTATACAGAAAGTCAGACTCGGAGCATTTCATTGCAAAAAATTCAAAGAATATCCTGACCTGGGTTGATGATAATGGAAAGGTCTTGTCCATGCAAGAAAGGGAATTCCATGATGCCAGAAAGTTCCTAGGGTCTCTCTTGAGAAAGGACTTGGTAAACTCTGGTGTGCCAAGCGGTATCATATCAGACGTCAAGCGTGGCTTTAGGATACTCAATGGAAGCCAGCCCGTAAGCAAATCCATTAAAAAGGCATTGGCTGTGCTTACCTCTACCGATGGATTTGTCTTTAGTACCAACAAGTAAGCTTGGACGGGAACCATATTCCCTTGTTTTAGGATATCCAAGAGCTACAAAAAAAGAACTTGAAAGAAGAGTTGCCGAGCTTAAAAAACTTGGAATTAAGAGTGTATCATTTGAGGGTCCCACCATTTTAAATAACGTCCCTGTCTTAGGCAAGGGCTATGTTGGTGTTGTAGTAGTTGCCAACCAAGGCAAAAAAAAGGTGGCCCTGAAAATACGTCGAATAGATTCAAGCAGGGAAGAGATGCAAAGTGAAGCAAGATTTCTAAAGCTGGCAAACAAAGTAAATGTGGGTCCAAGAGTAATAGATAGCAGTAAAAATTTCATAGTAATGGAATACGTGGAAGGAAAAAAAATAATCGATTGGGTAAAGGAGTTAAAGGGCAGGGGTAGTGCTGCAAAACTCAAAACTATAATACGAAAAGTATTAGAAGATTGCCATAATTTAGACAAGATTCATCTTGATCATGGTGAGCTCAGTTACCTGCACAAGCATGTCATTGTAGGAAGATCTCCATGTATAATCGATTTTGAAAGTGCAAGTGTAAATAGGAGAACATCCAATGTAACCTCTGCAACTCAAGGCATCTTCATTGGATCGGGTCTTTCAAATATTGTTAAAAAAATCATAAAGGTTCCGAGCACAAAGCACATGATTGAATCTTTGAAAAAATACAAACATGTCCAGTCCCGCGAAAACTTTGATGAAGTGCTAAGAGTATTGGGGTTGCACAAAGTTTGAGCTTACAAAATATCAAAACAAATGCATTGAGACTCTCTTTATGCATAATACTGTCTGCCTTTGTGGTAGAGATTCTTATTGGAGTTTTTTCAAACAGCTTGGCACTAGTTACCGATAGTATTCATGCAGTACTTGATTCTGTAGTTACTGCAATACTGCTTGTAACAGCAAGATGGGCTGCAAAGCCACCCGACCGTGAACACACGTATGGTCATGGAAAGATAGAGACCATGGGAAGTTTCATTGGCGGTATCATCATACTTATCATAGCTTGCTTTTTCATCTTTGAATCAATCTCAAGATTGCAAGAGCCGCGACCTACGGTATTACCAGGTATACTTGCAATAGGCGCTGCTGTTTACACCCTATGTTCAGATTTTGCCAGAATTGCTATTTTAGCCAAGGCATTGAAAAAAACAGAAGGTTCAGCACTGAGAGTTGACTTTTACCATGCATTTATGGACATAGGTTCTACCTCAGTAGCACTTGTAGGTATCGTGCTTGTCATGATGGGATTCTATCAAGGCGACTTTGTTGCAGCATTGATACTAGGAGCTTTACTTGCTGCATTGAGCCTGAAACTCATCTACAAAAACGCAATGGAGCTTACTGATGCCGTACCTGAAAGCATGGTCAAAACGGTTCATGGCATAGTAAATGATACCGAAGGAGTCATGAAAACAGAATCTGTAAAGATCCGAAGATCTGGAAGTGATATTTTTGCAGAAGTTACAATATCTTTGAAAGGCACATCAAGTTTTGAAGAGGCTCACAAGATAAGTGCAAATGTAGAAAAAAACATCAGAGACAATATTGCAAACAGTAAGGTCACGGTGCATTTTGAGCCCACTTGGAAAGACGTACCAATTGATTATATCATAAATAATGCCGCTTCTTCGGTCAAGGGAGTTGAAGGTATTCACAACATAAGCTACACCACAAAGGATGGAATCTTCATCAGCTTACACGTGTTGGTTGACCGAAACATGTCTCTTGAAGACGCTCACAAAGTCTCAGATGAGATTGAAGTTCAGATAAAAAAATCAGTTGAAAACGTAAACCACATTACAGTTCATCTTGAACCTTATGTATCGATTCCAAAAAGTGTTCCTGTAGAGGATCTTACAATTGAGGAACAGGTAGCAAACATTACCAAAGAATATCCAAGTGTTAAAAAAATTGGACGAGTCATTACATTTCAGCTGCAAAACATTTTCAAGGTAGACATTGACTGCTCCTTTGATGGTAATCTTACAATAGAAGAAGTCCATGGTATTATATCTGAAATAGAATACAAGATAAAAAACCAAATTAAAAATGCCATAGTAACAATACATCCCGAACCAAGCTGATATGGCATTACATGATGGAGTAAGTTTTCTCAGAAGAGACCCAATATTAGGAAAGATCATTTATTCTATAGGTGATTATTCGCTAAAGAAGAGAAATCACCACTTTGCAGTCTTGGTAGAATCTATAGTATCACAACAACTTGCAACAAGGGCTGCTGAGGCAATCTTTTCTAGGTTCAAGGACCTTTATCCAAAATTTCCAACTGCATCTGATATTCTTGCTACAAAAAAGTCTAAACTTCGCTCGGTGGGACTTTCAAGCATGAAGATAGAGTACATCAAGGATTTGGCAAAAAAGGTAGACCAAGGCAAGATCAAGATGAGGGCGCTATCAAAGATGAGCGATGAAGAGGTAGTCTCACATTTAACACAAGTAAAAGGAATTGGAAGATGGACTGCTGAGATGTTTCTCATATTCTCGCTTGGAAGACAAGATGTTCTGCCAGTTCATGATCTCGGACTGCGAAAAGGTGTGCAGAGGGCATTTTCACTCTCAGAGCTGCCAGAGCCAAGCGAGGTGGAAAATCTTGGCAAGAGATGGAGACCATATAGAAGTGTGGCTACTTGGTATCTCTGGAAAAGTCTGCAAAAATTTGACAAGATCTGTTCTTTCCAATAATTATTTCGCCCCTGTCTCATGACTGATTCCTCCACAACATCTCAGGATCTACTAGCACATCATTTGTTGCCATTTTACTATAATATGCATTTGCAGGAGTCTCCATCTCATC
>JBAVVB010000088.1:0-2007 GCA_049697075.1 Nitrosotalea sp. | reverse complement strand
AGAGTATATTTTTTTTCAGGATGATGATAGATTTCTTTGCATACTGCCGCAACCCCTGGAGTATAGATTAGTTTTATCTCGCTTGATCTTAAATTCTTAATTTTTCCGGTAACAATTATCTTTCCTTTTAATTTCTTGTGTAATGCAAGCGCCTTCTTTGAGTTCTGGTCAGAAACCATACATTATCACTCTAACAGCTGCTTTGTAAGTCTTTTAGTCATTCTTGCAAAATAATCCTAATTCTTACCGGTCGTCATTGCATGCATATTTTTTGTCAAGTCTGTATATGATAGTATTTTCTGTTAAATCAAATTTCACATTGCACTCAAGCTCCTTGAATGCTGCTTCATAAAATGCCTTGAAATGTTTGGACCATTTAATTCCCATATCATGTCTCATGATGAACTTGATTTCGTTTTTACCTTCGATCTGGGTAAAACTAAAGCCGGCAGCTTTTGCCCTGCCACGTAAAACAGATATCCATTCCCAGACATCATACGTTCCTTTCATTGCAAACAACATATCTCTTGAAACATGTTTTCCTTTTTCCTCTGCAATGCTCAGAATTATCTTATCATCGAGTTTATCAAACCAAGACGTGAGAAGTGCTTTTGGCACTGGCACCCACCCAGATTTTGATGCCACAATATCCCAATCTACCGCATGTGCAAGGAGTTGGTTCACCAGTGCGTTAAGGGTAATTCTCTCAAATGTAGCATGAGATTTGATCTTGTCTAGAACTTCCTTGTCTATCCTAAATGTTACTGTCTTATTTTTCTCAATTGTGGATTCGTCATCCATGATATGGTTTTTGTTGATTGCGTACTGATTAATATTGCGAAACAGAGTTCACTTGCACTCATTTGCGATATAGCCAAATACATCATTATATAGGGACACTTTCGGCGTTCTAGTAGCATCTACAGTTTCTCATATCATGCTTATCGTGTATTTGTGACATCTCGGGCTAGTGATTCAGGCATCTGTCTGGCTACACTACAGATTAGTTGTTTCTAATTCCAGGAGTAACAGTATTGTATTTGTCTAGTTGATTTTTTAGGATAGCAAGGAATTGTTTAGAATTAATCTTTTGAATCAAAGGAACATGATCTACATCTTTCTTTACTATGATAATCATTATGTTTGAAAAGATCGGTATTGATATGAATTTTAATTTGCTTCTTTCTGTTGTGATATAGTTAACAGATCCTAATTCTTCATCAAAATCGGCATGCATCGAGTGTTGTAATCTTATGCCCATACACAGCATCTCCATCTTTTCTCTGCTCAAAGCGAGATTTTTTGTAGCCTGCTCTAGCATTCTGCCTTGAGCATTTATTATTCCAACATATTCCAAGTTGTATTTTAACAACGAATCAAGATGATCTGCTAAATCTTTCTCTTCCACATAGTCATATGTAGCTCTTATGCTAAAAAAGGAGAGCAATATTATGCACTAGCTTGCAAGACTTGAAATGCTAGACAACAAAACTGTATGTCAAAATATCAAGATCATTCAACGTGATGTTGTACTGTCAATTGGTCGTAGAATCTTACTGACTTGATATTGACAAACTCTAACATGCCATATCTTGAGAGTTCTCTTCCAAAGCCACTTTGTTTTACTCCACCAAAAGGTATTCTTGGATCAGAGACAACAACATTGTTTACTGCAACAAGACCAGATTCGACCAATCTCGACAGCTTGTCAGCTTTGTCCAGATCCTGAGTCCAGATACTCCCGCCAAGACCATATTGTGATTCATTAGCAAGGCGTATGGCCTCCATCTCATCTTCTACTATAGTTATTGGTGCAACTGGTCCAAATGCTTCTTCACTAGCCATACGCATCTTTGGGGTAACATTGCCAAGTATCGTTGGACTGTAAAAGTATCCCTTGCTGTTCATCCTCTTACCACCAGTTAGTACTTCAGCACCTTTGCCTATGGCATCTTTTACAAGTTCTTCTATTCTTTCAAGACCTTCTGAATTTACCATAGGTCCAAT
>JBAVVB010000087.1:0-6250 GCA_049697075.1 Nitrosotalea sp. | reverse complement strand
AAAGAAGAGGTAGAAGTCATGAATAAACCATTTACATTAAAAGCTTTGATTATTCAAATTGAGGGGTGGCCCCTTTACATGTGGAGAGAACAGGCAAGACGCGGATTTAAAGACTGGGATGGATATTCTGGGACATCGGTACCTGTAGGTCCAAGTAGATCTGCATGATTTTAGAATTTATGTAGAGACGATAATCATGAAATATCAAAAGGCAAGTAATGGTTTTAGAATTGGCGCATCAGTGGGCATCATAATATTGATGTTAGGGATTGCAATAGCTCTGAGTATCTCTACTACCTATACTTTTAGCAACCAAATGAGGATTGTAACGGACTTTAACACACCACTTGAAAAGACAATAATTCAGATGAGTGACATTCAAAAAAATCAAGAAATCTCATCCGACAATGCAGTAAGATATTTACAAATAAAAGATACGCAAGGATTTCAGTCATCAGAAAATGAATTTCAGAATTACAATAATCTGATGAACAATCAGATTATGCAAGCAAAAAACATCATAAAAATAGGGATAGATGCATTACCTCAAGAATATGTAGGTTCGCAGTTTAATCTTACTTTAACACAGATGACAGAGATAGAAGAACTCAATACTGAATACGAACAGGCGGCAACCAATATTTTTCAATCAGCTAACAAGATGGATAATGCTAAACTAGATACCCTTGCAGCAGATTTAAAGATCAAGGGAGAATCACTATATGCAAAGCAAAATGATCTTTTAAAGGATACAGAATCATCATACCAAAACATAGAAACGGCGGTAGATGAAAACAAACAAAAATCTTTAACATTGGAAATTATCATGATAATATCAGCTGGAATCATTTCTTTAATATCGGGTTACTTTGTAAATCAGATAAATAGAGACTTAACAGACGAGGTAATCAAAAAAACAAAGTCTCTTCAAAAAGCAAATGAAAAACTCAAAAAATTAAACCTGTTAAAAGATGAATTCATCAGTGAAGCATCTCATGAGCTTAAAAGTCCGCTTAATCCGATATACGGCTTTGTTGAACTTGCAAAATGCGGAGACATCGATAAAGAAGAAGCTCTTTCCGGAATCGTAAAGCAGGCCCGCCAGATCGAAGAAGTGGCAAACAAGATGCTTGACATAGGAAAAATAGATAATAGTAGACTGCAGATATCAATTGAAAAATTCAATCTTAATACACTCATATTGGACATATCAGAAGTGGCACGATTAAGTGTAAATGAAAATGTATCAATAAAAACAGAATTACCAAGAAGTATTGAGGTTGAAGCTGATAAGGTGCGTATTGGCCAAGTTATTAGAAACATACTCAATAATGCGATAAAATTTACACATAGTGGGAGCATACTCATAATGTCATTTCTTAATGATGACAATATGGTAGAGGTCAGAGTAAGTGATACTGGCATGGGTATACATCCAGAAATATTTCCTAAAATATTCAACAAATTTGCCACAAAAAGTCACAAGAGAGAAAATCTAGATGGGAATGGTTTAGGATTATACATCTGCAAGGGAATTATAGATGCTCATGATGGAAATATCCAAGCATACAACAATCCAGATGGCGGAGCCACCATACTTTTTTCCATCCCTATGACACATCATAGAAATAATGAGAAGATTCAGAAATCTCTTTTCAACTAGATGTTTGTGCACCATGAACAAACTAGTATTAATTTATCAACTATACAAATAAAGCCACAGTATGGGACTCAGAATATTATCAGGAGAAGATAATGAATTTGCAGCTCTGCAATACAAAAAAGTGTTTGAAAAAAATCAACATGTCATCACAGTAGCAAGAGACGGTGATGAATGTGTATCAAAATACAAAAAAGCGTTAGAAAACTGTTCTGTAGATTCATATCCATTTGATGTAGTTTTGCTAGATTTTGTAATGCCAAAGAAAAATGGGGTACAAGTAGCAAAAGAGATACTTGATTTACGCCCACATCAGAAAATTATATTTGCTTCCGCATTTGGAAACGGAATTTTAGATGATGCCTCTGCAATCCTAAAAGACTCTATTGAGATATTACAAAAGCCATTTTCATTAGAGTTTCTAGTCAAAAAGATAGAAAATTCGTGTGCCTTGAAGAATATACATTAAACCTCATCAATAGTTCCACTTTGGAATCTAATATAGAGTGAAAGTGCCATAGGTCTTATCTTACATACTAATGGTACATATGCATTGGATAGCGTAATGAGCATAGTTATCCCAGCGTCTATGATAATGTGTGTGGATAACCTATCTAGAAGCAAGAACTGTTCGAGTAACACCATCATAAAATTGGCAATTGCAAAGTTGCTCTTTGATCAGTCCAGCCCAGAACCCGAAGTATACAAAAACGAATACGAGCACATACAAAAACAATCAGATGATATATCAAAAGAAATTCCTTTAGATAAGATAGTCTCTATTCAATACACATTAAATGATGGCAGAGTCATTCATATCATACGACAGAGTAAGCCACATTAAATATTTCTTTTAACAAATAGAATATTTCTCAATCATGTAATAGGAGTAGAAGGCACCTCATATTTTGGTGAGATATTTTTTGGCAGCCTTACAGTAAATACGGTGGGGTTAGATCTCACAGATATTGTTCCACCATGTTGCTCTACAATGCTTTTACAAATTGACAGCCCAAGACCTGTTCCTGTTTGTTTTGTCGTAAACAAAGGATCGAATATTTTTGGAAGTATATCAGCAGGTATGCCAAGTCCAGTATCCTCAAATTCTAGCTGTATGCTTGATCCCAAATCTATCATTCTAATCTTTATCTCCCCTTTGTCTTCCACTGCTTGAATTGCGTTAATAATCAGATTTGAAAAGACGGCTTCAAGTTTTCTCGAGTCACAATTCACCTGCATATCAAAAGCGGGTTTTGATATATTTACTCCAGCTGGAATCATAACGCCAACAATAGCGCTATCCAGTATAGTTAAAATCGAGGCGACTTGAAGTGTCAAATCAGATCTTTTTACAAAGTTTAAGACATCATCAATTTGGTGAGTCATTCTTTGTACCGCTCTGTCAAACCTGGTAAAATGTTGTAATCTTTCATCTATTCTCATATTGGGCTTTACACGCATTATGTCCATGGTGTTTTTTACTATGGACAAAGGATTACGCAAATCATGAGCCAGTCGTGCAGCTAATTCCCCGATAACAGTAAATTTTGCTGCCTTTATCAAGTCTTGAGTTTTCTCATCTACTTGTCTTGCAAGAAAGTCACGTTGCATGGACAGTTCCTTTTCTTTAGCAAGAACTCTGTCAAGTTTTTCCTTTAATTCTACTGTCATTTTATTATATTGAAACTTTTGTTGTTCAAGATCACGATTAGACTTGACAAGTTCATCATTTTTTTTGTTCAGCGATGCACTAAGGTCAAGTAAAAAACCAACTTTATCTTGTAAATCATGATTTATGCTTGATAACTCCTTGATTTTCTCCATGGATTCAGCCGCCAAATGATTTAGAAGTTTTTCTTTTTCCTGAAGTTCTGTCCTTGTGGAATCCAGCTCCTTAAATGCCCTGCCAGTGAGAGTGCTTAGATCTTCCACTAGAGATTTTTTCTCAGGTTCCGTAGGTTGCTGTGTCATCCCACCCTCTTATGCGTAGAAAGGGACATTAACTCTTATGGTTGTATGAAATGAACGAACGTATTTCACAGTTACAAAAGTCAATTTCAAAAAATATACCTTACATATGATAAAATTAGTATCCATAAAGTGCATTCTATAAGATCTCTCTACTGAGTAAATTTTCTCATTTCCACAATAAACAATCTTGACCCCATTTTAAGACGCAATATGTTAGATCCAGGACATAGAAAGATAATCAAGCTAAAATTCTTGTTTCAAACCACGTAGATAGTATGTCACGTCATATGTACCTGCAAAGGACTAACATATAACTTTCTGTAGAAAAATATCAGGCCTAAAACTTCTAATTGCTCAATTAATAATATGGTATCAAGATTAACAAGCCATCCTCCCATCACATCGTTCATTATTGCATATGTCATTGAGACGATTTGATCAAAGCGCGAGAAAACAAAAAAAACGTCATTTTTATGCACTTGTAATATTTTATTCATATCCTGTACTTGAGATGGACTTAGATCAGAGTGTGAAAATACAAGTTGGGAAACAATTTGCTTTTCATCGAAATATGTTGTATCTCCCCTTTCAATCCAGACAAGAGTACTTCCAAGATATGTGATTAAAAGTAATGAAAAACATATGACTATTTTGCCAGATCTGCCTTTCATCGTTTTTGTCATTTGATCTACAAAAATATTGCCAAAACGGCCAAGTTTATTCTTGTGAGCAAGAAATGTCATGGCAATCATAATAGAAGAGGTCAAGCCCAAACTGCCAATCCAATGAGATGAGACATATGAATAGAAAATCAGCCTCACTGGAAGAAAGATTCCGGTTACAACAGCAAATACAATTAATTTATTTCTAATATCCAGTAGCTGGATCCCCAATTAACTATCATTCCAGTAATACTTCGTTAAAGTAGGTTATTTACCTATCTAAGAAATTGTCCTTTAACGTCAATAGAGATTCATTGCAATCATGAAAAGATTACAGTGACATACCAGTATTTTATCAGATATCTATTTCAAGTAGGTATTAAAATAAATTCAAATTATTTTTCTAGTTTTTTTAAGATTTGACACTATGGTCATATCGCCAGAACTTAGAGTAAATATCACCCATCTGCCAAAATTTTCTCCTGTATCTTCAGAGATAAGTGGTATGCCGGTTTCTTTTAAAATCTGTTTGATAGCTACAATATTTCTTGATCCAATATTAAACAAGCTAGTTTCAGACTCGTGAGAAAATATTGTGGCGCCTCCGGCTATCTTTGCTCGAATTCTTTTAAGATCTGCTCCCATCTGGATCATGTTATTTAGCATACATGTAAATGCTGTATCTGCAAACTTTCCAACTTCATTTTCTGGAACATGCTGTTTGCCATTTATTTTCTTTGGAAGCATGACATGTGCCATGGCTGCAATTTTGGCGTTAATATCAAAAAGACATATTGCAACGCATGAGCCTACAAAAGTTTTCAATTCATCAGATTCATCATGTATTATTGCCAATCCCCCCATTTTCACTTCAATGACACTATTCATCAAAAATCAACTGTTACGCTATGAGATTTTTTGTCTCTTTTGGATCTTGAATAAGAAGCATTTTCAATTTGATTCCTGAATTGAGACCATGGAACTCTACAGCAGACGCAATTATAGTATTAGACTGGTCTCCAAAATCAGATGCTATTGTTTCTAGTAATGTTCGCAGTGATTCAATAGCATAACCAGGTACAGACGGATAAATCTTACACCCTGCTTCATCACATATAGCGTTAACAATTGACGCAGTCAATATATTTCCAATTTCAGAAATAGATGAGATAGCAAGTTTATCAAATTCATTCAAGTGTGACTTTCCAAGTAGTTTTACTGCCAAAGGTTTTGATTCTTCCTCCAACATGTACCACAATACTCCAATACTCAAATCCCCGCCACACTTGACATACACTGCAGACATTACATCCATTTCTTCAAAATTTGAAATAAGTAAATCAATATTTGTAATTTGAATTGCCTTTGTTTTTTTACGAAGATAGTGTATAGGTTCTTCAAGGATCATGCTAAGAGAAGGAATTGTTTTTGAAACAATAAATGAATTTAGGATACGATCTAATTTTTGTAAATCATTGGGATTAGATTTTATATTCATATCTTATCACAGTGCAAGTGATTTTTTGACCAGCTATGAATAATTCAGACGCCACCATCATGCTATTTCGCCCTGATAACTTTGCTTATCACCATAGCTACATTGGATCTATCAAACGGTTTTATTACATAATCTCTTGCGCCTGATTTTATGGCATCTTGTACGATATGTTTTTGCTCAACAGATGTAACCATCACCACTTTGGCTTTTGGGTTGAGTTGTATGATAGATTTTAGGGCCTGAATTCCATCTGCTCGTGGCATGTTGACATCCATTGTCACTATATCTGGCTTGAATTGCTTGTATGATTCCACTGCTGCAAGACCGTCTCCTGCCTCATAGATTTGAGATACCAGACCATGAGATACAAGAATGTCTTTTAAGACAACTCTCATAAATGAAGCGTCATCTACAATCAGTATTTTTGTTGCACTTGTAGACATGTTACGCCTCCGATGG
>JBAVVB010000086.1:0-8940 GCA_049697075.1 Nitrosotalea sp. | reverse complement strand
ATAGGACCTAATTCTCCTGTAAGGCCTTTTTCCCCCTTGTCACCCTTGTCACCCTTATCTCCCTTGTCACCAATCTCTCCCTCGTCTCCTCTGGGACCTTTATCGCCAGATGGACCTTTATCTCCCGTTATACCTTTATCGCCGGTTGGACCTTTGTCACCCTTATCGCCTTTATCACCTGGAGGACCTTGAGGACCTTTATCTCCTGGAGGACCTTGAGGACCAGGAGATCCCTTGTCACCTTGAGAACCCGGAATCCCTTGCTGTCCCGGTGGACCCTGAGGGCCAGGTGGTCCCGAGGGACCCTGAACTCCTGGCTGACCAGAAGGACCGCGTGAGCCCTGAGTACCGGATGTAGGATAGTAATATTCAGGAGACGGTTTGTGGCCCTTTGACGATGATTCATCTCTAGTAGGACTTGGAGTTGTAGGAATTTCACCTGGAATCTTTGGTACGTCAACTTGAAAAGCAGAATTAATTGAGGAAAACTGATCAAGAATTATGACCCAAACTGAGTCTCTCGTAAACACAAAATCAGGAATGGGGTTTTTTGAAGAACCCAGAATCTGGGTGAATTTTGTATCTTTTACCCTTAGATGGAAATTATCTTTCCAAATAACCGGAAAGTTCCTTCGTTTTATGTCTTCTTGAGAAGGCGGATAATCACAAATAGAAATTTGCACCTCAAAGACGCCCGATGAGAGCTTAAATGGCGATTCGCCAGTTATTTCGATTATCCTTTCTCTGGCTGACATATCCTAGGTGTAATACCTGAGTATTTTTGTATTTATCCAAGCATTATAAAGCTGCTTTGCCAATAAAATTTACTTTTTAGACATCCGGAATAGTATTTATCTACGGAAAATCCATATTTGACCAGTCGTGAAAAAATTATTCAAGGGTAGTTCAGAGTCGCCTGAAAGCACTAGAACGATAAAACCTGAAACGTCAGTAGAGATATCCAAGGAATCAAAGATAACAGATCCTAACTATACTAGAGATAAACTGTACAAGAAGGGAATTTCTTGCATGGCCGATGAAAAGATGGAAGAAGCAGTGCGAGCCTTCGAAGGAGCACTACAGATTGACCCAGGACATGTTGATTCCCTTCTGAAGTTAGGCTATGCCCGATTTCATATGGGTGACTTGGCCGGATCCATGGGAGATTACAACAAGGTTCACGAGATTGATGTTACAAATTCAGACGCTTGGAACCTAAAAGGTCTCATCTACTATAGACAAAAAAATTACGAAAAAGCTCTTGAATGTGTAGAAAAATCAATTGATACCAATCCCACTGACGGTATGTCTTGGTACAACAAGGCATGCTATTATTCTCTCTTGAATCATGTTCCGGAGGGCATTGAGGCTTTGAAGCGTTCAATCGAAGTAGATGTTAAAAATGCAAAGAAGGCAGTAAGGGACAAAGACTTTGAGAATATCAAAGCAGATGACGGATATAGGAGAATTGTAGAAGTCGTGGTATTAGAATCAGTAAGACAGGGATATCACAAGGTTGGCCAGATAGTTTGGACAACCATGTTAGGCAAGGCAGAGGTAGAAGACGCGGCAAGAAAATTAGTGGAAAAAGGCCTATTGATAAAAGAGGAAAGAAATGCGGGGCTGTCTAAGATAGACGAGTTTGAGATTGCTCCTGAGTTGGCTGCCAAGATAGGTGTTGAAAAGAAAGGTCTCTTTGGTACAACAAAAAAGATCAATCCATTATTGGTTCAACATCTAAAAGAAATTAGCGAGGCAGTTCAAGCTGTCAAGTCTGCAATAGAGAAGGGAGATATTGATGAGGTCATTGCAAAGATGGATGTATTCATTGATCCTAGTAAAAGAGGTGCACAGATGATAGAACACTTTTTTGAAGAACACCGAGATATTAGATTATTCAAGATTAGATTAACTGACAAAGGTTATGAATACTTGCAGGCAAATAAACAAAAAATGATAGATCTCTTTGACCACATTGAGAGCCAAACTACAAAGAAGCTAAGAAGCGAGACTACACAAAATATCTAGAACGTTATTCCGCTGAGAGATCCCAATAATTTGCGTCTTTTTGTTTTTCAATTGGTTTTGCTAACGATTCCCATTCCTTAAACGAACGAACGTAAAGTTTTACATTTTGAATTCCTATAGACTTTAATGCATAGTACCCTAGTCCTGAAAGAGTTCCCACACTGCCACAATATGTAACCACCTCAGAGTTAGAAGATATGTTTCTGTTCTGTAGAAGTCTTCTCAACTCATCTTTTGATCTTAGTATATTTTGAGGAGAGGCAAGCATTCTATATGGAATGTTAACGGCACCAGGAATATGGTGTTCAAGAAAATTTAGCCTTTCCCTATTATCCATCAATATAGCTCCCTTCTCTTTGGCAGGCATAAGATAGTCTGCAGTTGCAAGAATTTGCGGTTGTAACTTTAGAGAATGTGTTTTCTTTTCAAGAGATGGAGATTCGAGGCTTGTTTCAAGTCCAAGCTTTTTCCACGATCCGTATGTAATGTCCAATAATGAAACTTCTTCATGACCAATATACTGAAGAGCCCATGCTACCCGTGACGCCAAGGCGCCAAATGTGTCATCATATACAACAACATGAGTTTCGTCATCAATACCAAAAGATTGCGCGTATTGAAGAATTTTTTCTGGGCTGTCGTCAGAGAGAAGACTTGACAATGGAAAATTAATTGCCCCAGGCAAATGTCCTTGTTTGTAATCTTCTTCTTTCCTCATGTCAAGTACCTTGGCACTCTTGTCCCTAATCTCTGATCGCAAGGTATCAGCATCAACTGTTATTCGGGCAATCTTTTCTTTTCTCAAGCAGCACATTCGCCCCTTCCAGTTTTTGCATGATAGTTTCCATCGTTTCCATAATCGACGTAAAAGTCAGGATCTTGCTCAATTGTAGGGGGTGCTACAACAGGCTTTAACAATTCCTTGATATCATTAATTGATTTAATCTTAGGTCCACCATTACCTTCAGTCACTCTATTAATCCAAGAATCCAAAACTTCGCCAGATCTTTTTTCGGATTTGAAGATCTCAATTATTTTCAAAATTGTTGGGATGACCCTCTTCGTTGGAACCTTTGTAGTCATCAGTCCTAGCATTGAGTTTCCATCTGCTCTTCCACCCAACGACATTGTATACTGTGGATACATGTCCTTTCCTAGTCTTCCTCCTCCGCCATAAAATCCAATTGTTGCTATTTCGTGTTGGCCACATGAATTTGGACAACCGCTTATCTTAATTGTAGAATCTCTCAGGTCATCATCTTCATCAAGTTTTAGCTCAAGAAATTTTCTTTGAACTTCTTTTGCTAACCTATGAGAATTGGTTAATGCAAGATTACATGACGTAGTACCAGAACACCCAACAACAGAGGCCATAGTCAACGCACCGGGATTTGCAAGGCCAACCTCTAACAATTGGGCATAAAGTTTTGGAAGATCTTCATCCCTTACCCATCTAAACACTATATCTTGAACAAATCCAGTTCTAATTCGTCCCTCTGCAGAAAATTCTCGAGTCATGTCAGCAACAGCACGTAATTGACTTGCTGTAATGTCACCCGACTCCAGCGTAATGAACGCCGCACTGTAACCTTGTTGTTTTTGCTTCATGGTATTAGTTTTGATCCATCTAGACAGACCCTGAGGAGGCGAAGGAATTTCTGAACTAATCGATATTTTACGCAATACTTCTGGAGTCTTGTCAAGATCAAGTTTTATCACAACAGATTGAGTTAGCCTTACCATTGTTCTTTCTTTTAGTACAATATTTTGGAATTTTTCCCATCCAAGCTCATTAACAAGATATCTCATCCTATTTCTTGCCATATTTTCACGATTGCCCATTCTATCATAGACTCTAATGACTGCAATTATTGTGTAGAGTAAATCTTCTTCCTGAGTAAACTCTTCAAGTTGATGTCCTACAAATGATTGTGCGCCAAGTCCACCGCCTAAGAAAACCTTGAATCCATTCTCCAATTTTCCGTTAATTTCGGTTCTTTGTGGGATAATACCAACATCCACGATCCTTGCCATCCCATGTTTCTCACAACAGGTATAATTGATCTTGAATTTTCTTGGGAGTGATTGATTCATCGAATTTCGTAGTAGAAACTTTGCTGTTGATAATGCATATGGTGTAGGATCAAATATTTCGTCAGGACATACACCGGCAAGGGGGCTGCACATTACATTTCTTACAGAATTACCACATGCTTCTCTTGACGTCAATCCAATTTCTGCCAGCCCACGCATGACCTCAGAGACATCTTCCAGTGCAACCCAGTGAAGCTGGAAATTCTGTCTTGTAGAAACATGTGCGCTTCCAATCGAAAATGATTCGCTTAGTTCTGCCATTTTTTCAATTTGTTCTGGATAAACTTCACCAGCAGGAATTTTGACACGAATCATGCTGTAATCATCAGTCATTCTGCTACCATATGCTCCATGTTGGAGCCTAAATCGTCGTAGATCATCACGGCTAATCTTGCCTTGTCTGAAGAGTTTTACCATTTCTGCAAATTTTTCAGCTTCCTCTAGACGACCCCATTGTATTTTGGGTCTTGGAAGGTTATCAGGCCTAGACTGAGAAAGGCTTGTCTTACTCAATTATTATAGCTACTTTGCGAAGTGCATATAAATTTTAAACTAGACGCCAGATATGCACTAACCAAGGACATAGTGGCAGGATTTTCCACTCCAACAACGCTACATCAAAAAGCGGAATCCATTAAGAAAAGACGACCTTTCCGAATAACAATATCAGAAAAGAGTTAAATGAAGATCGACGAGGAAAAATTGCGTGTCAGATAAAATCAAGATTGCCGTTGTTGGAAGCGGGAATGTAACATTAACTCTGGCAAAAGGCTTAGAATTCTACAAAAACTCAATCGAGGGACTTTGGCACCCAAAGATCTCAGGATTAACTCTGAACGACATAACAATCTCAGCAGTTTTTGATATCGACCCTTCCAAAGTAGGAAAAAAAATAGGTCAATTAATCACAGATTACAAAACAGATTTTTCAGACATTGTAATTCAGCCTGGAATAATGTCAGATCCTATACCTTCTCACATTAACCAAAACGGTCAGATAAAATCTGTAGGTTATGAGGAGTTTGTGGAATACCTCAAGGTCGTCAAACCAGACTTTCTCGTTAACGTGATTTCTTCAGGACTTGATAAGACATCAGAAAAATATTCAGAGGCAGCATTAGATGCCGGCTGCTCTTTTTTTAATGCTACATCCGCCAAGACTGTAACCGACAAGACAAAAAAAGCATTTGAAGCAAAGGGATTGATGATCCTGGGAGACGATTTAATGAGTCAATTTGGTGGAACTGCTTTTCATCGAGGAATGATAGACTTTATGACAAATCGAGGCATTAAGATCCAGAAAGCATATCAGCTTGATGTTGGAGGAAATCAAGACACCATGAATACAATGGCTGAAGAAATAAGAGAGAAAAAGCGAAGCATCAAAACAGAATCCATTGCAATTGAAACACCTTATCCTTTCAAGTCTACTGCAGGTACGACAGAATATGCAGAGCAGCTTGGCGATTCCAGAGTCAGCTATTATTGGATGGAGGCCAAAGGATTCCTTGGTTCAACAATAGAAATGGACCTATCACTTAGAACGCAAGATAGCACAAATGGCTGTAATGTAATAGTTGACTCACTCAGAGCCGCAAAAGATGGGTTAACTAAGAAAGATCTTACAAAAACAGATATCATTTCGGCTTATGCATTTAAGAATCCCACAAAAAAGATGCACATAAGGGAATGCATTAAATCATTTGAAGACGCGTTTTTAAACTAAGCAAACTATTAATGTGCTATTCTAAGGGTATTTTTCATGCAAACGGCTACTCATAAAGATGAAGTACCTAAAATCTTTGCAGATGTTGATGAGAAAGAAATCACACGAGCAATCGCTGATGAATTTCACTCAGTACTTGTAGACAGAGCAGACTCTGATGTAATAATTATAGGTGCAGGCCCAGCAGGTTTGACTGCAAGCAGAGAACTCTCATTGATGGGATTCAGAGTTCTAGTTATAGAACAAAACAACTATCTCGGTGGTGGATATTGGCTAGGAGGATATATGATGAATCCAGTAACAGTGAGAGCCCCCGCACAAAAGATTTGGGATGAATTAGGAATTCCCTACAAGAAGGTAAGAGAGGGACTTTATCTTACACCCGGACCACATGCAGTTTCAAAATTAATAGCTGCAGCTTGTGATGCAGGAGTGAAATTCTTGAATCTAACAAAATTTGATGATTTGATATTAAAAAATGGAAGAGTAAGCGGTGTTGTAGTAAATTGGATGCCCGTATCAGCCCTTCCAAGAAACATAACTTGTGTTGACCCAGTTGCTTTAGAATCCAAGATGGTCATAGATGCATCAGGTCATGACTCAGTAGCCATAAAGAGATTGGTAGACAGAAAGCTTGTGGAATGGAAAGGCATGGACCCCATGTGGGTAGATGATGGTGAAAATAAAGTAGTACACCATACTGGCGAAGTTTTTCCCGGTCTTGTAGCAACAGGCATGTCCGTAACAGAGACCTATGGCATAGCAAGAATGGGGCCAACATATGGTTCCATGTTGCTATCAGGCAAGAAAGCAGCCGAGATTACAGCATCCAAAATAAAAGAGCTAATAAGATAAATCAACTAGAACCAGTATTTCGTTATTGAGAATATCTAAACTATTTTTGTATGACGAGCCAAGTATACCTGAGATCAAGATCAATGAACTTGCGGAGTTCATACAGAAACAAAGCGGAATAAGCACCGAAGTTCGACAGAGTTTTTTTCAGCATTTTCATGTACAAGAAAAAATCTTCCAACAGTTAGCCGCGTGCAGAATTTTCAACCCCTACGTACCTTTTGAGAGACACGCACCTACAGCAGAAGAGGTAACATTTGAAAGGCAATTAGAAGAAACAACACGCACATCAAACAATATAATTTTGTACGACGGTTTTGAGCTTCAAAACATTTTCAGAGACATCATACCTTATTCAGAATTATCATCTGACGAATTTCACATCATATTTACAACAAGATTGGCTTGCAGTTATGATTATGATGACTATAGATATCATGGGAGAGCCGTGATATGTTCTAACCCTTCCATCATTTCCGCTACAGGTATGATTGAAGCACCTGCAAAACCACGTGATTATTACCTCCGTTTACACGAGAAAATTTCACAAGGTCTGAATCTAGATACAATTAAACAAGAATTCAGAGGAAGATTTCTAGAATATCATGATGAGCGATTGCGTTTGGTTGTTAGAGGATATGCTTTACAAGCCATATTTTATCATCTTACAGGAATTCCTTTTTGTGAATCAAAGAAATGTATCCTGCACAATGCACATTGGCAAGAAGAGCTTTTGCATGCACAAATAGAAATTGGAAAGTTGTGTGATCAGCACCAAAACATACTTGATAATCTCTGAAACCAGTGCATAATTTAAATATGAACTGTAGATGAATTTTATTTGTGCAGGCAGAAATTAGGGCAGAAAGTAACAAGCCAGAGGCAAAGAAAAAATTCGATGTCATAATAATCGGAGCTGGCCCATCGGGATACACTGCCGCCATTTACACATCAAGAGCCAAACGTGATACGCTTGTAATTTCAGGAATGCTTCCAGGTGGACAACTAATGCTTACTACAGAAGTTGAAAACTATCCGGGCTTTTCAGACGGTATTCTAGGTCCCGAATTGATGACTACAATGAGAAAACAGACAGAGAGGATGGGAGCCACAATCATTGATGATGAGGTAGTAAATGTTGATTTTAGAAGAAAGCCATTCAAGGTATTAACATACTCCGAAGAATACGAAGCAGATGCGGTCATAATTGCAACTGGTGCAAGTCCCAGAAAACTAGGCGCAAAAGGAGAACAAGAGTTTAGCGCCAAGGGAGTATCATATTGTGCTACTTGCGATGGTCCATTTTTCAAGAATCAAGAAATAGTAGTAGCAGGAGGCGGAGATTCTGCCATGGAAGAAGCCATATTTCTTACTAAATTTGCAAAAAATGTACATGTCATCCATAGAAAAGATAAGCTTAGAGCAAGTAAAATAATGCAAGATAGAGCATTTGAAAATAACAAGATCAAGTTTCATTGGAATTCTGTAATTGATGAAATCAAAGGAAGTGAGAAAGTAAACCAAATCATGATACGAGACATAATAACTAATCATCAGGAAACAATGGACGTGGGCGGCTTATTTGTTGCAATAGGCCATGAACCAAATACCAAGTTGTTCAAAGATCAAATCGAGTTAAACGATCAAGGCTACATAATACTCAAAAATCATACACATACTAACATAGATGGAATCTTCGCTGCTGGCGATGTTCATGATCACAGATACCGACAGGCAATTACTGCCGCAGGATTTGGTTGCATGGCAGCCATAGATGTTGACAAATACCTGTCAGAAAGCAGAAGAAAATAATCAGGAAAACGGAGGAGACGAGAGGTGTTTTGCCTCGTGTAGCGCTTTATCAAATTCCTCATCAGTGAATATTTTCTGTTGAGCATAAAGACTCTTGAACTTTCTACCATCATCAGCGAATATTCCTACAACATGGCCCTTTTCAATACCGTATTTTTTCATTGCAGCATACACGGTAGCAGATGACGGGCTGACCAACATTCCTTCTTTTTCATAGATTTCTTTTACAGCAGCAAATGCTTCATTGTTTGTAATTGTAATCCAATCATCAACTACCTGTTCACGCTTGATAAATAGATCAGGTTTTGCAGATTCTTCAAAATTTCTCAGACCTTGAATTAAGTGATTTTGTTGTGGTTGTACTGCAATAATCTTTATGTCATGATTTTTCTCTTTCAGATATGCGCCTATTCCGGTGATAGTCC
>JBAVVB010000085.1:0-1858 GCA_049697075.1 Nitrosotalea sp. | reverse complement strand
TTGTGTGGCAGTAGCTACATTACCTGACGGATCAATTGCTTTCCAAGTAACAACTGTTTGTCCCAATGGAAAGTATGGAGGGGCATCATTTGTGATAGATTCTACTCCTACTGCGTCAAATGCAGATGGAAGTCCTAGATTAACAGTATTATGATTAGAACTTGTTGCCTGAACAGTAACATTGGGTGGAGCAGTAAGTGTAGGAGGAGTGGTATCAGCTATAGTTATTGTTTGAACCGCCTTTGCAGTATTTCCTCCCGCATTCATGGCAGTCCACGTGACCATTGTTACACCTAACGGGAATTTAGACGGTGCATTATTAGTAATGGAGACAACTTTTACTGCATCGGTTGCAGTAGCCTGACCAATAGAAACAGGAGTCAAAACTCCTGTTGCTTCCACAGTCATACTAGGTGGAGCAGTAATTTGCGGTAGTGTAGTCTCACTTGGATCTGTGATTAATGATGAATTTGTACTTTGTACTGTGTTTTGATTCTGTGTAGTCTGAGTACTTTGTGTTGTGTTTTGATTCTGTGTAGTCTGAGTACTTTGTGCTTGAGTGGTTTGGCTAGTTTGATTTGTTTGTGAGGGTATTTGCGGTGGTGGTGTGGATGAGCCAAATTTTTGTATTCTATTATTATCACTGTCTACAACAAAGACATTTCCTACCGAGTCAACTGTAACATCTCTTGGCTCCATAAAGAAATCAGGTCCTGTACCAGCATTGCCCCAAGCTATGGTATTTCCGTTGCTGTCAAATTCAACAATTTGGTTATTTCCATCATCTGCGACATAGATATTACCAGATTTATCCACAGCAATTCCAATTGGAGATTTTAGACCTGCAGATGCGCCATATGTTTGGAGATATGTTCCATCTGAAGCAAACTTTTCAACTCTATTATTTCCGGTGTCTGTAACATAGACATAACCATACGAATCAACAGCTACTCCGTGTGGGGAGAGAAATTGGCCATTATCAAGACCACTACTTCCAATTGAAAGCAAGAATGTCCCGTTATTATCAAACTTTTCAACTCTACTATTTCCAGTATCTACAACGTACACATCACCATTAGGATCGACTGCAACTCCTTGAGGAAGTAAAAATTGCCCGTTGTCACTTCCTCTACTTCCCCATTGCGTGATAAAGTTTCCACTCATATCAAATTTTTGAACAATGTTCAACTCATTATCAACAACATAAACAGAACCTGCACCTACTGCTATTCCTTCAGGTTCTTCGAAAGTGCCATTGCCAGATCCCTTGATTCCCCATGTAGACAAAAAGTTACCATTGTTATCAAATTCTTGGACTCTTCTGTTACCCAAGTCTGTAACATAGACATTTCCTGAAGGATCAGTAGCTATTCCTTGTGGAAAGGCAAATTGTCCATTAGTCTGTAGTCCATAAGTTCCCCATTGTATCACAAAAGGCGGAGAACCGGATGCCCATGCGTATCCAAGCATGGCACTTGACAGTGCAAATACTATAATTCCTACTAGTGTAAGAGAGACCCTCAACGATGAGGGAGTCGTAGAATACCAAGAAGATCTCCTAAGTGAGGAATTGTTGTAGTTTTTGTCAACTATGATTAAATTAGATATCAGGGGGGTTCCTCTTGTGACTATATGGCATGGTCATATCAGGCAAATGATGTCATGGTATCCTAAATCACATGATTTTAGTTTGGCAGATACTTTAATCACTCAAGATAGTGCGACTAGATGATTTCATCAGAACAAAGTCAGGAAATAATTGAGGCATGGGCACAATTCTCATCAAAAAATAAATCTAGTTTCCAAGCATACGCTTGACACGTCTTGGCCTGTCATTGCCAGTCACACAGTTGTAGTA
>JBAVVB010000084.1:0-3841 GCA_049697075.1 Nitrosotalea sp. | reverse complement strand
TGCCTCATAGATTTGAGATACCAGACCATGAGATACAAGAATGTCTTTTAAGACAACTCTCATAAATGAAGCGTCATCTACAATCAGTATTTTTGTTGCACTTGTAGACATGTTACGCCTCCGATGGAGATATCGAAGAATCGTATCGCAAAAGTTTTTGCATGTCTAAAAGAACAATCAATTTTCCAGAGGTTTTAGCAACGCCTTTTATGTATTCTAATGATTCAAGACCGCCTGAAAGATTCGTTTCAATCTCTTTTAATGGAATGCGCATGACTTGATCAACTTCATCAATCAAAAGTCCTGTAAGTTTTCTATCTACATCAGCAACAAGAATACGAGATTTTTGACTTGCTACACCACTACTAAAACCCAGTTTTTCTATTACATCTATTACTGGAACTATCATTCCCCTTAGATTCATTACCCCTCTAACGTAGCTCTTGGCATTAGGTACCTTTGTGATTGACTCTAGTGGTCGTATTTCTCTTACCTGTTCTATCGATACACCATAATCTTCTTTCTTGTTTGTTTTCTGATCAATTAAGTTGAACACTACTGCCTGTAAATATCCCTCAACAACAGTTTCACTCATTACTGTGCCACTGCCTCCTCGTTCTTTGTATTATTTTTTGAGCCTATTTGATTGGAACCATCTGGCAGTTTAAAGCCAGATGCGATTTTTGAAAGATCATCTGCCATACTTGCCATTTTTTGCACAGATGCTGCGATCTCTTGTGTTCCAGCTGTTTGTTGTTCGGTAGCAGCTGATGCCTCTTCAGTCGCGGAAGCATTTTGTTCAGAAACTGCCGCGATTTCAGATGCAGCCTTTGATAATTGTTCTATCTCGATAACTTGAGTTTGAGTTGAATTTGCTACATCCATTACATTTACAGAGACTTCTTTTACTTTTGTGGCTATTTCGTTTAGTGCTTTCAATGCCTTATCTATTACAAGTCTGCCTTCTGATATCTCCTTACTGCCACCCTCTATGCTTAGCACAGTGGCTTTGGCATCATCTTGGATTTGTTTTATCAATCCGTCTATTTCTTCGGACGATTTAGCAGATCCTTCTGCAAGTCTTTTAACTTCATCAGCTACTACAGCAAATCCCCTGCCCGCTTCACCGGCACGAGCCGCTTCTATAGCTGCATTCAATGCAAGCAGATTTGTTTGATCAGCAATTTTTCGTATGACTTCTAGAACAGAAGTAATTTCACCGCTTCTGTCAGCCAACTCTTTTATCTTTCGCGCAGACTCATTAGTTACACTGATAATCTTTGACATTCTAAAATCTGCTTCGGATGCAGACTTTGAACCAGTTTCTGATATTTCTCCAACTTCTTTTGTAAGATCAGCGGTAGCGCTGGCTTTTAATGCAAGGTTTTTCATGTCTTTTGTAAGCTTCGTTACTACTTTACTGGTTGCTTCCAATTCTTGAGCTTGCGTCTGTGAACCTTTTGATATCTGCTGAATTGTTGATGAAATTTGCTGTACAGATGAATTCATCTGTTCAGTAGAAGAAACAACTTGTTCAGAATTTGAGGCAACCAGCGAAGAACCATCCCTTACCTGAGTCACTAACTGTCTCAAGTTAACAACCATATTACCAAATGCCTGAGTTAATTTTCCAAGTTCGTCATGTGACCTTGATTCCATTACATCTCCCGTGAGATCACCGTGACCGATTTTTTCTGCCATTTCAGCCATTTTGAGTATTGGTTTTGTAATAGAGCTAGCTACAAAATAAGCAGGTATTCCTACCACTGCTTGCATTATGATTCCCGTTATGACATAATGCATTGCATCGTCTGCTCCAGCTGTATGTCCTCCTGCAGAATAGCTAGAAAATGAGACGGTTGCTATCGAGATGGCAGATGCCACATTTACCATTGCATTGATTTTTGTTTTAATGCTTATTTTGAAAAGTTTACCTAAGATCATGTGCGATGTGATGTTTATTGTACAGACCGATAATAGGTCACGTGTGTTTGAATTGATCATACACAGAAATTATTATTCTATTTTTATCATTTCATGCACGTCAAAATACGCCAAATGAAGGCTTAAGTTTTAGTCTTGCACTGCGACGAGTTTTTGTCTAAGTTCTTGTTCTACTTCAGTTGCACGCAATTTTGAAACAACTATGCTATGAAGTAATTCAACATCGCGTCTTTCCAATGCGCTTTCTTCTAATTTTAACAACTCCTTTTTTACATATTGTATATGAGAAATCCCCCACCTGTATCCGTCCTCTTTACTTAACGGTTCTAATTCTTGTCTTTTTACTATATTCCATATTCCGTCAAAAGGATAGCTGCTTGAAACATCAGGCATTATCTCTAGTTATCACATCAGGAATTAAAACTATTAGGAATGTTTTTTATTTATGTCAGACCATTTTGGAGATTACGTATTTTAATAGAGCCCGTTTTGGCCTATTACCACGATTTGTGCCATAGAAACCGTTAACCTTGCAGTTTTTGAATAATCATAGAATGCCAGTTAGATGCATATGTCTCATATCCCTGAGAAAACGCATGAGCTAGACAACATTTTTCATCTCGATAGTCAGATACCATGTAGCCCTTTTTCTGGCTGAAAAGTTCATTTTTTCCCAAAAATTCTATTGTCTCTTCAAGCATCAGGTCTTTAGAGTCAGCAAGAAGTAACCCATTTTCATCAACTATGCATATTCTTGTTTTATCCTTTTCTTCATCAGATATTGGAACACCTTTTACGATCTTTTGTGCCAAGTCCTGCCAACGAAATACAACTCCAAGTACACCCAAAACTGCACCATTTTGCTCACCGTGTTCTCTTACTGTGCAAGAGAACACAAGACTGAGTTCGTTATTTACCAAGGTGCATTTACTCACTGCCTGAAATCCAAACTCTTTTCCGCTACTAGTTTTCATTGCACTGATAAACCATGCAGTATTTTTTGCGTTCATGCCAACAGACTGGTAGGTGTCAGGTTTGCCATTTGCCACTACATTTCCATCCACATCACACAGTACCAAATCAAAGTATACGGTGTAGGAATTCAATATGATTCCCATTCGCTTTGACACATGACCATATGCTTCTTTTGTATTTGTCGATAACGCATTAACAATACTGTCATCTGTTGCCCACCAACGTACATCACAAGATCTTTCATACAAATTTCTATCAATCAGATCAATGTTAGTTAATGCAAGATCAGAAAGCCTAGTTCCTCGAACATTTGTGGCTTGCGTTTTTATCAAATTTCCCAATTCATCAATAGAGCCCCTACTTTCATTTCGCATTTTCTTACTCACTATGCCAATTTTACCCGAAAGGTCATTCATCTGCTCGGCAACGACTGAGAACGCCTTTCCTGCCATGCCAGCTCGGCTTGCTTCAATCCTTGCGTTAATTGCTATCATGTGCGTTTGTCCATTCAATCTTTCTATTTCGCCTATTGCAGATTCTACTTTACTTGCAAGAATCTCAGACAACTCTGCAACTCGTTCAAGAGTAAAGCTGCCTCCTTTTTCTTTTGTAGTGTGAGCATCTTGTGACAGAATTGAATTAGACTTCAATAGGGTGTTACTCATTTTAACTCAAGTCCATGAAAAGATAGTTTTCAGATAATTTTCTATTATCCATTCCAACCATGTTGCTAATTTTTAAGCAGTTAGCACCTTATAGAATGACGTATGTTTGTATCAAACATACAATAAATGACTGATCATCACTTTCACTAGTTATTAAATGAGGCATGGGCACAATTCTCATCAAAAAATAAATCTAGTTTCCAAGCATACGCTTGACACGTCTTGGCCTGTCATTGCCAGTCACACAGTTGTAGTAC
>JBAVVB010000083.1:0-5306 GCA_049697075.1 Nitrosotalea sp. | reverse complement strand
ATGGTAACCAGAAAAGGCATTATAATTACGATCATAGTATTTGGTGCCATAACAGCTGCAAGTTCTGTCATATGGATATTGCCGCAAAATAGAGGGCCGACTTTTGTTATATCAGATTATGGAAATGAGATTGAAAGTGTAAAAGAGCGACATTTGTTGATAATGAGCGAGATGGATTCAGACCTAACTGGCTTGTTAAACAACACTATTGCGCCAGACGACTTTATAGCCAGAGCACAAGCATCGTCAACTCAAACTACTTCTCTCATATCAGAGGTTATAGAAAGTAGCCCTCCTCCAGAATGGGAAGAGAGCTATTTCAACTATGATGAGGCATTAAAAAAGTACAATGACTACCTTACAGAAACCATCGCTCTAGCCAATAAGATAAAGGACAACGCTTCATCTAGTGACTTGACTGATGAGATGTCAAAGATAGATTCGTTGAGAAATGATACCAACTCATTTATTGTAAAGTCTAATGAGACGAGTCCATGATATTACCAAAATCTCCCCTTGAGAGGGTCAAAACTTTCTTCAATTTTTGTAATATCTAGTAGAAATTAGATTAATTAATAGGAAATACAATTTTATCCTGTATCATGTCAACCAAGGAGACGAGTTTACGAAAGGGTAGTACAGAGACAAAAACTAGTAGATTATTGGTAATCTGCGTTGACAGAGATGACGACATAGGAAGCAAGGCAGGAGTCAATACCCCAATAGTAGGACGAAATGCGTGTCTTGAAGCAGCACAACGACTTGCGCTTGAAGATCCAGAAGATGCGGATTCTAATTCCATCTTTGCTGCTGTTAAAACTTTTGAAGATTTGATAAGCAAAGGATACCAAGCAGAAGTAGCGATCGTTTCTGGAACAGAAAATAAAGGAGTGCAAGGTGACGAAAAAATTGTTTCACAGGTAAGAGCCATAGTAGAAGTATTTTCAGCTAATGGTGCAGTGATTGTATCAGACGGAGAAGATGATGAGAGTGTGATTCCAATAATTCAA
This sequence comes from Nitrosotalea sp., assembly GCA_049697075.1. Lineage (GTDB taxonomy): Archaea > Thermoproteota > Nitrososphaeria > Nitrososphaerales > Nitrosopumilaceae > Nitrosotalea. Next base: position 4,296 of record JBAVVB010000083.1, on the reverse strand, counting down.
AATGTCTTGCCTGTAGTATCAGTCAAACGAGTTGTTATGAGAGCCAGTAGAAGTGTAGAGTATTCTTATGCAGTATTTGGGAGATACTTGAAAGCTATTGCTTTTGATTCAAAATATTCAAAATTCTTTCTAGGAGTTCCTGGAATTCTATTAGTGATTGGCGGAATTGCAACAGTACTTGGACTTACAAAAGAAATTTTTGCTGTAATGGTAAGCATTCTTGGAGGAGCATTTCTTATCAGAGCATTTGATGTTGACAGAGCATGGTCACATTGGACAAAACCAACTCCTGCCGGATTCATAAGGGTGTTTACACTTGTGGCTGGAATTCTTTTTGTTCTAGCATCCATAGCAGCTGGAGTCACTGCCATTAGTCCACAAATATCAACTGCAAAACCAGATGAGATACTCAAGATAGTAATGGACAAACAAAATATCGGTCTGTTTGTTTCAGGAATGTTACCATTTCTCTGGATGGGAATTGGTTGCATACTTGGTGGATCGTTGCTTAGCAGTTGGTTTAGAGGAAGTATCAGATCAATTACAGACATACTGAGAATAATTGTACTTCTAACGCTCTATCCAATAATTGCGCAGTTCAATACAGTCATAACGAGAGACGAGAGCCCTTTCACATTGATTCCTCCGTTGCTCCTGGGTTTGGCAGTAATACTGATATCAGCGTCGCTGCTCTTCCATAAATATAGAAGGAAGAAGGGTGGCGAGGTCCTATCGGAATAAAAGACATAACTTTTCAATTAGGGGGTTTTTACACTCTTTACTCTAAAAAACTTGAAAAGGAAATACGAACCGGAGAGATTCCAAAACACATAGCAATAATACTTGATGGCAATAGAAGATGGGCTAAAAGAAACCTGATCATGAGGGCAGATGGCCATTTTAGAGGAGCAGATGCTGTCGAAAAACTGCTAGACTGGTGCGAGGAACTAAACATCAAGATAATCACCCTTTACGTCCTGTCGGCAGAAAATTTAACCCGAAATGATGAGGAATTAGATCATCTTTATGATTTGATTAACCAGAGGCTAGAGAAACTGTACAATGACCCACGAATTCATAAAAACCGCATGCGGGTAAAGGCAATTGGTCGTATTGAACTACTGCCAGATTTCCTAAGAGAGATCCTAAACAAGCTTGAAACAGTGACAAAGGATTACGATAACCATTATCTCAATATAGCAGTGGCCTACGGAGGACAAAATGAAATGGTTGATGCCATAAAGAAGATTGCTTCTAAGATCAAGGATGGCTCTCTTGATGTAAACCAGATAGACAAGGATGTGATAGAATCGTGTCTTTACACATCACATCTGCCACAGTCATCTCCTGACATGATATTGAGGACATCAGGGGAGAAACGACTAAGTGGATTTCTAATGTGGCAAAGTGCCTACAGCGAGCTTGTTTTCATGGATGTTTATTGGCCAGAATTTAGAAAAATTGATCTTATGCGAGCCATTAGAACATTTCAGAAGAGGGGTCGCAGGCTTGGCAAATAGAAAAGAGAAATACTAGTTTTATAAAGTTACAACATAATGCTTGAGGAGAGATCAGCGGGGGCAATCTTATATCGTGAATCACCTTCAGGTAGACTCTATTTGCTTTTGAACTATCCTTCTGGACATTGGGATTTTGTCAAGGGAAATATTGAGAAAGGAGAGACCTTCAAACAGACAACCTTACGAGAGATCAGAGAGGAAACAGGCATAACAGACGTGAGTTTTGTAGAAGGTTTTGAGAACAAGGTAGAATATCATTATCAGCGCGATGGCGAGCTTGTACACAAGGAAGTTGTTTTCTTTCTAGCAAAGACATCAACAGAACATGTAGAAATATCACATGAACACCTTGGATTCATCTGGCTCAAATTCAATGACGCATTGAAGAAATCAACATACAAAACAGCCCAGAGTTTGCTGAAAAAAGTAAACGAATTAGGATTCGAGACTTAGTTGCTGAAGCTTTTTTGCTTCTAAAATTTGGTTTTGAGAATTTAGAATTGTTCTTCCAACTATTAGGTAACTAGAGCCTGCTTGTAGAGTTTTTCTTGCATCTCCCCCTTGTGTTCCTACGCCTGGCGAATAAATTTCGCATCGGCCTCTGACAGATTTAGATGTGGAAGATATGATGTCAGGCACTGTAGCTCCCACTACTATCCCATCAACATTTGAAGAATACGACCATTTTAAGAACAAGTCGTGAAGTTTTTGCATTTTACCTGTTCTGGGATCCTTTACACCAAGTCCATACCCCAACTTTGCGCCTGGGTGACTCATGTGTACAAGCGTTATCACTCCATGTCCATCACTGTGAGCTGTCTTGACTAGTTCTTTGAGATTTTCAAGTCCCATTATTGGATTTGCGATGACTGCATCAAATCCACATCTCCAAAGCCTCTGCATAGCAATCATGTTTGTATTTCCGATATCGTTTAGTTTGATATCAGCAATTGTTTGCAGTCCTTTGCTGTGAGCAAGTCGATTTATTTTTGTTAGACTTTTGTCACTCAAAGGCAGTATCACGTGAAAATTGAATTTGATCGCGCAGAGATATTTGCTCAGTCTATTTATGTTAGCAATTGTTTTTTTTTCTAATTTGTCAGCACTTGTATCATCTAAATCATTGGCAAGTATTATTCTACTCTTTCCTGATGAGGCTTTTTCTATTCTTTTTCTAAAACCTATCATAGCTTGACTAGAGGATGTTTACCTTTTAGCTTTATTACTTTAAGGTATGAATAACCATGTTCGTTTAGACCGCTAACAAAGGAGGGTTCAATGCCATCCTTGCTTGAATATTTTAGGAATGGCTTTGGGGGTTCATAGTCAATTTTGACATGGCAGAAATAGGATGCTTCATCAGATTCATTAAAGTTCATGAACACGCCCACAAGCCATTTTGTACCCTCAGGAAATGCAAATAGTGGGAAGGGTGACTCTTCAAATCCATAGCTTAGTTTTATCAGGCTTGTAAGATCCTCAAGCTCAAGCGACTCGTACATTACTTCAGATTCAGTAGTTTCTGGTTTGAGGGATTCTGGTAGTGTCTTTATTCGTATAATTGGAGAGTAGAGATAAGTTGGATTTGTTATTGTGTTAACAATATTGCAATCTTCCTTGTTTGTTTTGAAACCATATGAAAGATAGTGACCAGTGTTTTCATTTTGGACATAATAGCTCACAGGCCTTTCTTTTAGGAGATCCATCTGGACTGAAATTACATTCTTTCCATCCAACGCAAAAGAGAAGCATGTACGAGGAATTCTTTCTAGAGCGCAAACAAGTCGTGAAAATTCATTCATGTCAGAAACTTCGACATAACATGGATGTTTAACCATAGGAACACTCCTAAAATCACCCCATTAAAAGTAGTCGTTTGTTATTTTACTGGTTTCTTCTATCAATGGTGTCATTGACTTCAGGACCAGTGCCAATCAAGGTTACAGGCACCTTCAGTTTATCTTCAATAGTTTTTATGAAATATTTGGCAGGTGAGCTGAGGTCAGAAAATGATTGCATATGAGCACATTCAGGATATACCACGTCAAGCTTTGTGATTGCAATCTGCGTAGCGCTGTTTAGCATTATAGATCGTTTTGCAAGTTCAAAATCAAATTCTGCGGCTCTTCTTTGTCTACCTGTGACAGTACCAACCTCTTGCCATCCTTTTGCGACGGCCTCTTCTGGACTTATTTCATTTTTCAGCGGACCTTCTCCCACTCTAGTGACAAATGATTTGAAGACAATTACTACCTCGTCGACGCTTTTTGGGCCTATCCCTACGTCAGCACATATTCCAGATGCCGTCACATCCTTTGAGGTAACATATGGATATGTTCCATGCCACAGTGAAAGAAAAGTTCCCTGAGTTCCTTCTACCAAAACCTGTTCTTTCCTTTCTAGCGCAAAATTAACTGCGTTGGGAATATCATCAAGGTATAGTGCAAGTGAGTCAATCTCTTTTGCAAGTTTGAGTGTTCTCATGGCTCTGTCTGCATTGGCAGGTCCAGTTCCTGTTCCCGTGCTGCCAATAGATTCTTTGAGTCTTCCTTGAGAATCAGCTGCCCTGTGAGAATCCTCAATGATTCCACATTGATAGTCAACAAAGGATCTATCTTGAGTGCCAAATTCAGATATTTCTTTTAGTAATACATCCAAACTTAGTACGACACCTGGTCCCACTAGTAATCTTGTATTAGGATTTAGAAACGCACTTGGGAGCATTCTTACTTTGTACTTTTTGCCATTATGTTCTATAGTGTGACCTGCATTAGGT
>JBAVVB010000082.1:0-2170 GCA_049697075.1 Nitrosotalea sp. | reverse complement strand
ATATGTCATCAATTGGCATTCTACCTATTCTTGTTATGACAACAAGTAGATCCATCAGCAAATCATTGTTGAAGCTAGTTAGTTTTTCTGTTAGTCGTGCGTCGTTAAAGCAGTAATTTGCAAGTTCATACAGAGAAAGATCATTTAGGTCTCCCTCATACTCTAATTTTGATTCATCGAGTAGTCCCTCAGATATACTATTAAGAGAAAAATCATTGTATTTGTGACTGAATGCATAGATCTGAAAAGAGCGATTGGAAAAAGCACGGTACAAATCAATATGGACACCTTGCTTTAGTGTAGCCGAGTCTCTCATCATTATGAGAGGGATATCTTTTAACCCGATTCCTAGCCTCTCTGCTCTATTGTACATATATGGCATATCAAAGTCATCACCATTGAATGTAATAACAAAAGGATAACTTGTTAAAATTTCAAAGGCATCTCGTATCATGTCGCTTTCCTTGTCTTCGTCATAAAAGGTTACTTTAACATCAGGAGGTAATTCATTGGTTCCAGATTTTCGGTCTGCCCTCTTTAGTACAAAGACGTGTTTGGCATCATCGCTACCGCAAAACCCGATGGCTGTTATTTTTTTCTCAGCAATTTTTGGATCAGGTATTCTTCCTGTCTCAGACTCCACCTCTATGTCAAAACTTATTCTTCGAATCTTTGGAATGGGTTGATTGAGTAGATTTGCCCATGAACTTATGTTGCTTTGAAATTCTTTCTGATCTATTATTCCTGTATTTGTCACCTTGTCATATAGCAATCCCTTTAGCGCAAGCTGAACCTCATCTGGAATCTGATAAGAGAATTCTTTTAGTTTATCATTTTCTATAACATAATATCTTCCTACAATAAGTGAATTGTCATACAGATAATTTTCATAATATTTGATGTCAGACTCCCATGTCTCTATGATGTTTCTGATACTCTTGTCAGTTTGTGTACCGCCTATTGCCAATGGGTCTGTAACTGTGATCTTTGTTACGTTAATTGATTTATCTTTGAGCAAGTCTTGTTTTTGGATTTTTTCTAGTTTTATCACATCTTTTCGGTCTGAGAGGAACCTTAATTCTTCAGGTTCTAGTTTAGAATAGCAATATGGTTTATGCCCTGTGTTGTCTGTCCATAAGAGAACTTTTTGAGAGATAGGCTCATAGAATTTTAAAACAGCAGCTTTTTTCTGACCGTCATAAGTAGCAGAAACAAGCAACGCGGGAGGCATTGTTGTGGTTACTTCATCTACTGCTTTAGAATACTGCATGCTATATCACTTTGGCATCAAGTTAGTTGCTGGTTCTTCAAGCAATACTTTGATCCAACGATTTATTCTGCTCTTGTCTAGAACAACTACCTCCACCTTGGCATCTTTTAAAAGCTGATAATCAGTCTCCGGATACGAACCAAGACATACAATTCTTCTAATACCTACAGTTATGGCCATTTTGCTACATTCTAAACATGTTACAAATGTGGTATACAACGTAGTATCTTTTGTACCTGAACCTACCCCCAAGATTGCGCAATGCATTATGGCATTTGCCTCTGCGTGATTGCATATGCATCTGTCTAATGCTTCTCCTGAAGCAATTTTTCCTTCTGCCCGCAATTGACATCGTTTACACCCCCCTTCATAGCAATTTTTAACTCCGGGCGGAGTGCCATTATATCCCGTAGCAATCTGCCTATTCTCCCTAACTATGACGGCTCCAACCTGTCTTGTAATGCAATTAGATCGTAATTTTGCAAGCTCTGCCTGAAGAATGAAATACTCATCCCAAGTCGGGCGCTCAAACTCATTTTTCACAAAATGATTGTAACTCGCCATAATATAAGATCTACAAAGATTTGCGAGATCACAAAGATGTGAGCTGTAAGTAACAATCAGCTTGAACGAACATTTTTACCAGCAGACTACAATATGAAGATGCTTGGACCAACAATACATAGAACATCCCCTTGTCAAAAAATCTGCTATTGAATATAGGGAATATCAAGTCAACTTGGCAAGACAAGCCATTTCGGATAACTGTCTAGTAGTACTTCCAACCGGTCTTGGTAAAACTACTGTTGCTCTTCAAGTAATAACAGAATTTCTTTCCAAAAAAATGGGTGGAGTGTTATTTCTAGCCCCAACAAGAGTATTAGCGCATCAGCATTATGA
>JBAVVB010000081.1:0-20030 GCA_049697075.1 Nitrosotalea sp. | reverse complement strand
GCTTTTTTCAAGTTTGTTTGATTGCACCCACTCGATTGGCAATGATACCAAGATGCTGCTGCCTATCTTTTGCAGGCGCCGAATGAATTTAGTCAATTTATACCAGTATAAACAATATAATGATCATTTTTATATTTTTATCAAAATTTAAACTAGTCATGCAGGCAGCAGCCTTTGCACCGGGGCACATTACTGGCTTTTTCAAGGCCGAGGTAGAGCCGTTAAAGCCTGAAATGAAAGGGTCCATAGGGGCGGGATTTTGCATAAAAGAAGGCGTCACAACAAAGGTAAAGGTTACAACATCTGGCAAGCGCGGTTTTAAAATTACTGTTACCGGTTACAAGTCTGACAATACACAGGTGTCAGAATTTGTTGCAAGAGAATTTTTAAAACTTGTCAAGGCAAACTATTTTTTTGAAATAGAGCATCACAGTGAAATTCCTGTCGGTTATGGGTTGGGCTCTAGTGGTGCTGTTGCATTGAGCTTGGCATTTGCACTAAACAAGGCACTTGGAACAAATCTTTCAAGGACACAGGTCGGCCAGATTGCTCACAACGCAGAGATTCACTGCAAGACAGGACTTGGGACAGTATTATCATCATACCACGGGGGCTTTGAGATAAGGACAAGGCATGGTGCACCAGGAATTGGCAGCCTCAAAAAAATTCACACTGATTATTCTGCAATTGTAATTTGTTTTTCGCCAATATCTACAAAGAAATTTATCGGAACACACCTTTCAAAGATAAACGGCCTTGGCGGAAAGATGGTTACAAAATTACTCAAGTCAAGGGACCAGATGGAATTTCTTGACATGTCACTAGAATTTGCCAAGTATGTTGGCGTTATCACTCCAAAGATGCAGCAGGTAATTGACGACCTGCAACAGCATGGATTCAAGTGCGGCATTGCAATGTTTGGAGAAACTGTGTTTACGCTAATACCCAAGACAAAAGAGTTTGAAGTTCTTCAAGTTTTAGAAAAATATCATGATGGAATAATTATCAAGACAGAGATTGATAAAAGCGGAGCTAGAGCTTCCTAGTGCTGATTCCAAGATCTCACCCAAGGGCTGCATCCCTGCACATCAGAGAGCGGCTGGTTTGTGGATACAGAGATGGCTTGGTTGTAGAAGAAGGCCTCTTGGCCCATGGCAGAGGCGAGATGTTTGATTATCTCATAGGTGAGAAGACCTCAAAGACGTCTCATGAGGCCATAAAGGCTGCTGCACACATGCTGGTTTTGGCAAAAAGGTCTGTCATATCAGTAAACGGCAACTTGGCTGCCCTTTGTCCAAAGGAGATAGTACTGCTTGCAAAGGTAACTGGTGCAGAGATTGAAGTAAACCTGTTTTATGCAAGCGAAAAAAGAAAAAAGAAAATTGCCGGCGTACTGAAAAAAAACGGCGCAAATGAAGTATTGGGACTTGATGCCAAATTTTCACAAAAGATTCCAAACCTTGACAGCGCAAGAAGGGTTGTGGACGAGCGCGGCATATTCATTGCAGATGTTGTACTGGTACCGCTAGAGGACGGCGACAGGACGATAGCACTGAAAAAACTTGGAAAAAAAGTGATAACATTTGATCTCAACCCAATGTCGCGCACCGCACAGACTGCAGATATCACCATAGTTGATAACGTAACAAGAGGAATGCAGCTCTTAATTGAATCCTGCAAAAAGATGAAAAAATCCCGCCTGGACAAAAAACTCAAGTTTGACAATAAAAAGAACCTAAGCCAGTCCATCATTATAATAAAAAATAATCTTGGGAGAATGACACATGCCTAAATCTGTAAGAGATATAACCTCTATGAAAAATTCCAAAAAGATTACCGTTATCACTGCATATGATTACACCACCGCACAGCTATGCGACAGAGCCGGCGTTGAGATCTTGCTTGTAGGCGACAGCGGAGGAATGGTGATGCTGGGCTACGAGAACACCATACCTGTTACCATGGAGCAGATGTGTTTTTTTACAGAGGCAGTAAGCAGGGGCAGAAAAGATGCGATGGTTGTAGCCGACATGCCGTTCATGTCATACCAGGCAAGCAAGTCGCAGGCAATTGAAAATGCTGGTAGATTGATCAAGTCAGGCGCTGATGCAGTAAAACTAGAGGGAGGAGTCGAGATGAAAGATACTGTTAGATCAATTGTGGATATAGGCATACCTGTAATGGGGCACATTGGATTCCAGCCGCAAACTACCACGCTACAGGAAGGCTACAAGGTCCAGGCAAAGACAAAGGATGCTGCTCTTGCCCTAATCCAAAATGCAAGAGCGCTAGAAGAGGCTGGTGCCTTTAGCATTGCACTTGAAATGGTAACAAGAGAGGTATCAAAGATAATAACAGAATCAATCAGCATTCCCACAATAGGTATTGGCTCAGGACCGGATTGTGACGGACAGGTGCTTGTAGTGCACGATGTCTTGGGCCTGTTTGAAAAGCTAAAACCAAAATTTGCCAAGCGGTATCTTGAGCTTGCAGGAGATATCGTAAAGGCAGTTGCATCTTACAAGAGCGATGTAGTATCTGGCAAGTTTCCATCACAGGAGCATTCGTTTTCAATTGACAAAGCAGAACTTGAAAGGTTGAGAAAAGAGATTGCGTGAACATCCATCACTTGATATAGTAAGCTCTGACGGTACAGAGCTTGTTGGAAAAAAAATTGTCCTGTGCATTACAGGAAGCGTTGCTGCATACAAGGCAATAGAGCTTGCAAGACTCTTGATGCGGCATGGCGGAGATGTTACCTGTGTTGCAAGCAAGGCTGCAACTGATCTGATAAAACCAAGCTACTTCAAGTGGGCAACTGGAAACGAGGTGATTACAAAACTTACAGGAGACTTGGAGCACATCAAGGTTGCAGATTATAAACAGTCTGACTTGATTGTTGTATATCCGTGCACTGCAAATACGCTTGGCAAACTTGCAAACGGGATAGACGATACTCCCATTTCTACTGTACTCAGCGTGGGTTTTGGTTCCAAGATTCCTATTGTGATTTCACTTGCCATGCACCAATCCATGTATGAAAATCCGGCAGTTGTAAAAAATATTGAATTTTTAAAAAATAAAGTGTGGTTTATTTCTCCGCAGTTTGTAGAGGGAAAGGCAAAGGCTGCAGAACCTGAGCAAGTTTTGGATTTTGTATTGAAAAAATATGGCGCGTCTTCTATTCTGCAAGGAAAAAAAGTGCTGATTACTGCAGGACCTACCATAGAGTACATTGATCCTGTCCGTGTCATAACCAATCAGAGTACAGGCAGAACTGGAGTTTTGCTTGCAAGGGAGCTTGTATCATCAGGTGCCAAAGTCACCTTTGTCTATGGTCCTGGTGCAGAGCCTGCTCCAAAGGGGGCAAAAGTTGTGAGGATAAAGACAAGCAGTGAGATGCAAGATGTAGTAAGGCATGAGATGAGGCAGAGATTTGACATTGTCATACTGGCTGCTGCAGTATCTGACTATACCGTGGAGAACCCAAGCAAGACAAAAGTCAAGAGCAGCTCTGAGAAGATGATTGTAAAACTAAGAAAAGTGCCAAAAATAATTGACGAGATAAAAAAAATTCAAAAAGACATCTTTCTTGTCGGGTTCAAGGCAGAGACTGATGTGTCACAAGAAAAGTTGATTGCTTTATCGCGCAAGAAACTGCACGAATCACATGCTGATGTAATAATTGCAAATGATATAGGAAAAAAATATAGAAAGAATCCAGAACACAACAATGTGATAATAGTTGATTCTGATAGGGAATCAGTATCAGGATGGAAGGACAAGGAAAAGATTGCAAGATTTGTTTGTCGTGAGATAGAGAAGAAATTTGAAAATTCAACAGCACAATAGTGGCTGTTTTTATTTTAGAATCTTGTTTTCTTGGAACGATCTTTGTGTATGTCCTTTAGTATGATATACTGAGCAGATTCATTTATAGTGATTTCAAATTTTTCAAAGAAATCTTTTCTGCCTAGAATAACAAAATGTGGCACTTGAGTTTCTCCTACTTCATGAGGCATCACATGAACGTTTACAAATCCTACTGGAATAGGAAGTTTGCCAAAACGCGGTATTTCTACATATACCTTTGAATTATAAACATTAATGTCACCTGCGATTGTTAAGATTCTTTCATCGGCAGTATCTATGTCAAGATGTAATGTAGTGGCAATTTCTCGTGGTAAGAAAGACCAATCTGCGCCAGAATCTATCAATGCATTCATTCGTATTTCCCTATTTTCTGAGTTTTTTGCTTCTGAGAATTTTCTAAAAGTTACTTCAATTACTGGTTTCTTAACATGAATTAGTTTTCCATCTTTTGTCCAACGTGGCAAGGATTTGTAATGAAAATGGAGTCGATCTGTGCCGCGCCCTCTATCAACCATATACAGTGATAAGAAATTTACTTAATATTATTTGTCGAAAAAATCGTGTTTTTTAGAGAATAAAAGTGTCTATTTCATTTTTTGTCGGTATGCGATGAAATAAAGGTGTTCTAGATAATTGCAAACTTGCTATTTTATCGTAAACCTCTGCTAATGTTTTAGCATGAGCAATTACTTTTTTATCTAATATGGCTACCCACTTGCCTTCATATTCTGAAAAATCATTAGACTCTAAAAACTGTGATTCTATGCTAGACACTGTACCTACCATAAGCGTTAGTTACTTAAATTTAATGCGTTTTTATAAATGGCCTTGGAAGAGGCGGTTTTATAAGACTCGATTTTATTTGTGCCTAAAATCTAATTGATTTCTATCTTCTCTACTAATGTCAGGCTCAAACTGAAACCATGACTAGTCTTGATGCAGATCTCTTCTTGTCATCAAGATAAGATTTGCATAGTTTGATACCTGAAAGAGAAAATTAAGCTTATTACATGCAAGTTTGTAAATATTTCATGCCTCCCCAAAAACCCAATGAAGCTGGAAAACCAAAGGCAAAGATAAATCGCAAGAGCATACTCATAGTTTCTATAATTATAGCCGGATCCATAATCGGAATTTTTGCTTATTTTTCTCAAAACAACAGTAACAGCAACACGGCAAGCATGATAGGGCAACCCATCTCTTCAGATACCTACAATTCATTATCAAATGTGAGTGATTCCACGCTGTCGTCTATTGGTCAGGGAAGTGCTACATCTCCCATCCAGATTTCAGGCCCCGCACTTACATCTGACAACAAGCCACTCATTGTCTATCTTGGGGCAGAGTACTGTCCCTATTGTGCTGCAGAAAGATGGAGCATGATAGTAGCACTTTCAAAATTTGGCAATTTCACCAATCTAAGTTACATGGAGTCTTCTCCTACAGACCAATTTGCCAATACTCCGACATTTTCTTTCTATGGGGCAACTTACACTAGTCCCTACATCTCTTTCCAGCCCGTGGAAATTCAAGACAGGCTTAGCACTCCACTGCAAACTCCAACGCCTGATCAGAATGCTTTGGCAAATACGTACAACCCTCAAGGCGGTATACCTTTTGTAGATATTGCCAACCAGTACATGGTATCAGGCTCCCAATACCAACCAAGTCTTCTTTCTGGGATGAGTTGGGAGCAGGTAAGCTCGCAGCTTGACAATCCCAATAGCAGTGTAGCTCAGGGCATAGACGGGGCAGCAGACACCCTGATTAGCAAAATTTGCAAGGCTACAAATGATATGCCAAGCAATGTTTGCTCTCAAAGCTTTGCAAGCTTGAAATAAAATCATGAGGTTTCCCAAAATTTTCTTGGCACTTGTAATAATTGGGATATCGTTATCGTTGTATCTGATTTATTTTCATTATGAATCTAGAGCCGGGCTTCCAAGCTGGTGTAACCTAAACGACAAGATAAACTGCACCAATACAGTTCTTAGCTCATACTCTGAGATAGAAAAGATACCTCTTGGCGCGTTCGGTGTAGTCTGGTTTTCTGTATCTGGATTGCTGTACCATAACAAACTGAAGTTTTCTAAAAATGCCAGCACTAATGCGCCGTTTTACCTTTTTGTCTGGGCAGGGATTGGAGTTGCTTCAGTAGCATATCTTGTTTACGCCGAGCTCTTCTTGGTGGGTTCGGTCTGCCTGCTTTGTACGGCAACACATGCCGCCGGTATTGCAATATTTGTCCTGTCTTATTTGTCTGTCAGGGGCAACCTGTCAAGGTACGTGAAAAACATATTTTACGAACAGACAGGTCCAAAATCGGATCTTGATGAATAAGATTTGTGTATAGTTTTATTTTAGGTCCAATTGTTTGTAGATTAATCAGATCTGTTTTGATTTGTAGCAGTCTTTGCATATCTCAACTGTCTTGCCATATTTTTCGGAGTAGTATGAATCAAGTTCCCTGTGCAAGTTGCAAAAGGGACAAAGGCCAAAATTCATGGTATTATGATATCAAGGCTGGCTAAAAAATTATACTTTAGGATTTGTTTTTTATTATCAATACAATCCCGACTAGAACTAGAACCGCAATTGCAAAATACTGGATATACTCGTATGGGTTGATGTATACATCTCCTGAATTGTTTGCAAGAAATATCGCATAATCAAATAATGTAAGTATTGCAAGTGAAATACCTGATATTAAAAGTGTCTTGCCAAGTGTACGATAAATCGACATTGCTTGGTTTTGTGGCAAACGGGGCTCTATATACATTACATCAGAGATTTTCAGCCACGCATATTTTTATTTTAGAATCATATCTTGGATTCTATGTTTAGAGACTTTCCTGAGCTCAAACCGCCAAAAGGTAAGTTTCGCATAATGGGAATAGACAAGTCTGAGATTCCAGGCAAGGGTCACTGGGTAGTGGAAGATCATGACAACTGCGACATGGCAATAAGAAAAGCAAGAGAGATGACTAGAAATGCCTCAAAAGACGCAGCAGATCCAGACACGGCAACAGTATTTTACGTCTATGACGAGAACGGGACATATCTTGGCGGCGACATTGAGGATACAGTGTGATATAGTATCTTTTATGATACCATGGCAAAAAAAAATCGTGGCAGTTTTTGATTTTATTTTATGAGCATTACTGCAACCTTTGATGCGTGCATCACATAGTTTGAGACGCTGCCAAGAAAGATCTTTTTAAAAGTGTTTATGCCTCTGGCGCCTATTACGATCACATCTATGTTATGATCATCGGAATATTCCACTATAGAGTGTCCCGGGTCTCCCGTAAGTATTCGGCTGTTAAACGGCACGCCATTTTTGACTGCAAGGCTTTTTGCAGAAATGAAGAATTCTGGCGGGACTTCTTCTTCTAGTTCCTTTTGCTTGAGTTCTTTTTTGTGTGACATGTGAATAACATGAATAACGGTAAGTGACGCCTCATGTTCCTTTGCAAGGTGGACTCCAGTCTCTAGTGCTTTGAGGGAATTTTTAGAGCCGTCTAGTGGCACAAGAATTTTTTTGATTTTCTGCCTTTCTATCATGATATTGACTAAACCATGGCCATATTACTGGTTTGTGCTAATTATCAAGACCATGATACAACTTGTTGGTTATTCTCCATATCCAGGATCGGCTTTTCCTGTAATTTTTGCAATATCCCTGTCGGCTGCAATATTTTGGATCTTTCCCATCTTCATACGTCCCACTACATGAAGAACACCTTGCTTATCCCCATGTTCTACTTCAAGTGAGTATTTTTCTCGCAGGCCATTTATTTTGACATCTACATCTGTACCTGCCTTGTATTCTATTATTGCGCTGACATCAGGCTCTGTCATGTCTTCGCTTGCAAGGCTTCTTTCAAGATAGATTATCCGGTGGACCAGACTAGGATCGACGTTTGGCATGGCTTGTTTCAGTTTTGACATATACTCGTTGTATATGGATTCAACATCTTGTGTCATGGTTATATTATACGCAGAATATTATTTAAGAGATGAGCAACATTTTCTGGCCTCTTATCCATGCCAATCAATGACCTTTGCAGCTTTACCCCCATTTTGCTTGATATCTTTTAAGTGAGTTTGACCAATCTATACCATGGTAAAATTTGGTAGCATATTTGGTTCAAAGAAAAGCACATCTGATGAAGTCAAAGTGATGATAGGTAGAAAAGATCAGGTAGAAAAAAAATCCCTTGCCAAGAATACGGATACTTCTGTGGAGGTTTTAAAACAGCTAGCTGGTGACGGGGATTCTGAGATAAGAAGAGAGGTTGCACACAATAGGAAAACTTCTGTTGAAATTTTGGAGGTGCTGGCAAGTGACGATGAATGGAAGGTAAGATACGAGGTGGCAAGAAATCACAATACCCCTTCAGATATAGTGGAGAAGCTGTGCGGGGACAAGGACTGGAGGGTAAGAGAAGGTGTTGCCTGGAATGAGAAAGCTTCTGGCGAAATTTTGGAAAAACTTGCATCGGATCGCCGTGAGGTAAGATATGCGGTTTTAATGAACAAGAATGCCCCTATTGGGCTTGTAAAGCGCATAGAACTTGAGAATGAGCGGGAAGACGCGGAGAGGAAGAAAGCGGATACTGGAGATCTAAGAGAGATAAAAGGCAAAGAATAGAGACGATATGAAAAAATATGATATTCCTGGTTGGTAAGATATTTCGTACCAGAAAGTTTTGAAACCAGAAAAAGATTGAATACGAAAAAGATCAAAATCCTGTAATTTGTACTCTGAGAATTGCAAGATGGTTTAATTACCAGAAAAGACCCTTCTGTGTTGCATGGTATCTGAAAAGATGGTCAGGTTTCAAAACAAGAACAGGGACTTGAACCAGCTAGCACAACAAATAACTTCAATGTTAGATCAAGACGGATACAAGACACAGATGACGTCTAGCTCTCCTGTAGGAATAATCATCCAGGCAACAAAGGCAGGCATTCTAAGGGATATCATAACTGCGGACAGGGCATTTACCATAATGATTAGCGGGGATTCAAACGACTTTGCCATACATATCGGAATTGGAAAATTTATACAAAATATTGCTGTTGCAGCAGCAGAGGCGTTGCTCTTGTCGTTGCTGTTTCTGGCAGTTGACATTCCAGAGATGCTATGGACAGTTCACGTGGAAAAAGAGATATTAAATAAAATAACTCAGATTGTAGGTTAAGTCAGTTTAGCTATTTTTGAAAGATTTTGTAAAAAAAGAAAAAATTAATGGCGTCGTCTTTTTGTTGTAAAGATTCCAACGCCTGCCAGTAATCCTGCAATGCCAAGCCCCACTCCCCACGCTATACCTTGAAACGGTCCATGAGGATTGTTGGCATCGGTATATGTTATTGCAAAGGTTGGTGCTACAGATGCAATGGCAAGTAAGACCAGCACGCCAACAAAGAGACTCTTGTTTATCTTTGTCATGGCATACAATTGCGTCATCATTTAATTTAAAAAACCAGATTACACTGCAATAGGATGTGTTGCATCAAATCATCCAATACATGCCATACTCTATTTGCACAAGGTTTAGGATCTAGGTCTTTATTTTTCTGCGAGTTTTCTTTGGAAATGCGTCGCATCCGCATATCATGCAGGGTATGCTGTGAAATCCTATGAACTCGTTTCCACATCCAGGACACTTGAGCTCTATTATCTGGCTCATGCCTATATCGCTGCAAAGAACTAATAAAAATTCGCTGCACAATGTTACTGAACATAGTTAATGAAATTATCTTGACTTGCTGCATTAGAGACCCAAGTGAGATTTTCCAGTCCTGTAAGACTTGAAATCTCACGGTCTGAATCCATATTTTTCAATAGTGTTGTTATTGGAGTGAATCTGATCACAGTTTTTTTGATCGACTCAATTCGCTACTACAATTGGATGAGCGAATCGTACATTCGTATCTCCAAACTCGAACTCTTTTTTGTTGTTCTTCATGCGGTATAATTACTTGATTTACAATAAAGCCATTGTTGAACTGTGTTAAGTAACATTGTTACGTGTGATTTTCTTGGGTTCCAAACCGTCTTTGTGAGGGAAAATATTCTGTGTGTTGTAAAAGTTAAGATATGACACAAGCAAAATTAATTTACATGAGTCATATCGCGTACCCAAGTGATCTAAATCAGAAGGAATTAGGCGATATCAAACAGGCGATCAACGACTTGACAAATATGATTAAAGGCAAACAGATGAGGTTGGAAGCGATACTTTCTCAGATAATAGAGCGTGATATGATAACTCAAGCTTCCTACTATAAAATCATGAATTTGCTAATAGAATTCGGTAAAAAGAAAGGTTGGACAGAACAGGCAAATTATTATCACGATGGGTAATTGTTACTTGTTTCCAAAATAACTTCGCTGTTCTTCTCTTACTAGTTATCCTCAAATTCTATTACTGGTTTTGTGTCAATTTTCAAAGTTTCAGCCCGGTATCATGCTGGTTTTTGCCCCTATCTTTTTTCGCAAGGCAACTGCAAGAAAGACTGAGACTAGAGACAAGAGTGCAGCAGTTAGAAATATCTGGTCGTATGCTTGCGCAGACGGAAATGTACCAGAAATGCCAGGTATCATACCCCGATACATCTGCTGATACATACCTGCAAGTGAAGGGCCAAGCGAGTTTCCTACAAGCATCAGTAATACCGTCATGCCAAGGGATACTCCCTGCACCTTTTGCGGCGATGACATTAGGACGATATTAAAGCATCCAACTATGGCAAGTGAGAGCCCTACAGAAATTATTGCCAATGTGGCAGATATGGCATATTCGGTATAGTGGAATGCAAGTATGCTAAAAAATCCAACTGCACAGATTACGGTTCCAAGTGCTGCAAGGTTGACGTTTCCCACTCTGGATAGGAAAAATCCGCCTGCAGCTGATACCACAAGGGAGATTATCATAAACGGAAGCTGGACCTCAGCTATTGTTATTACGTTTCCGCCAAAGCCAAGAGGTGTTGGGCTGCGTATCAGTATTGGTATGGTCTGGTATACCATGAATGTAGAGACACCTACAATTATCAGGATGATATTTGATGGCAAAAGCACCTTGTCTGAGAGCACTTGCAGATCAATTAATGGGTGGGCCACTCTTTTTTCAAGAGTTGCAAAAATTATCAGCGATACCGCAGAGCCTGCAAAAAATCCCAATGGGTAAAGATTTCCAGAACTTAGCTCTTGGAGAAAAGACAATCCCATCAAGAACAAGACTACGGTACCAGAGAGTGCCAGTGTGCCCTTGACATCTATTCCCGTCTTGTCTTCTTGTTCTGTTTTCTTTACCTTGATGAATTTTTTCATTATAAAGGCCAATGTTATTGCTATTGGAAATACGGAGAAAAAAGTTGCATGCCAGCCATAGTCTGATATTATTTTTGCGCCAGCGATTAGTCCAATTACAGAGCCGCCAAAAAATGTCGAGGTAAATATCCCTTGGGCCATTCCAAGCTTTTGGATTGGAAATATATCGCGTACTATGCCAAATGCAATTGGGAACATCGATATTCCAACGCCTTGCGCAATTCGTGCGCCAAGCAGAAAGGGGAGCGAGTTTGCAAATCCTCCTGCTAGAATTCCTGCAGAATATATCATCATCACAATTAGGAGTATCTTTTTTTTGCCGTAAATGTCTGAAAGCTTGCCTGCAATAGGCGTCATTACCGCGCCTGCTATGAGATATGAGGAGAGGATCCACGACGATGTGTTGTATGAGATACCAAAGTCTTTGATGAAATCAGGAATAGCTGGCAGTACCATCGTCTCACCATACATTGTGGCAAGGGCCAGACCACAGATTATGGCAAGTGCAAGCCAGGCAGAAGACGAGACTTGTGTCTCTGTGTTTTTGCTTGGCTCTTGACTATCTTTCATTTTTGTTTCTCACTTGATACGGTATAGATATCTTTTCTATTGTTTTTCATACCCATATTTTTCATACTTTACTAGATAATCATCAGTTTGAAAAATTAATGTAACTTTGTTCTAGTTTTAAGAAACTCCAAATGGTTTCCAGATATCCACAGTACGCTTCTGTCCTTAGAATCCGTATTTGGGTTACCCCTACATTTTCATGAAAAAATATGTCCAACAATACAAATTATTGAGTTTCGATTTACAGAGTAATCCATGCCTTGATCAACAGATAAATATTGTTTAGTGCAATTATATTCGTGACAGAAAATAAAAAGAGAATGTCAAAAGTTCAATGCCTTGGCTGTGGCGAGGTTCTTATCAGTCAACATGTTCATGATTATCAACAGTGCAGTTGTGCCAACTCTACATTTGTGGATGGCGGCACAGAGTATTGCAGATATGGAGGAATGAATATGGGTAAAATTTTAGTCTTCAACAGTGATGGTTCTAGTTATAAAGAAGACAAGCAAGCACGCCAAATCCAATAGTTTTAGCATTGTAACGTATACATCCTTTTGGCAATCATCAAAGAACACAAGAGATATCTCAAGTAGATTATTTTACTGTCTTTTTATGTAGGGTAGACTAACCACGGATTATAGCAACTATCAGGAACAAAGTTCAGAAATTGTTATAACAGCGAAAGTAGTTTACTATGGCATGAGTATCATAGGAACAACTCATGGAAAGCTCTTGATTATGATATTAGGTGTGGCAATGATTGCTGCATTTGGTGGTTCCATGGCGTATGCACAGACTACACAGAGTTCGAGCCAGACTTTGCTGATACAGGGCCAAGGATTTCAAATGAACTATGGTGACATGTTTAGCATGGGTCATGGCGGAATTGGCCCCATAGGAATGTGTCATGATGGAAATATGAGCGACTCTCAGACACCTGGCAAGACAGTCCCCTAGCAGCACGACTGGCCAAAGTCAGACATAGCTCCAAAAACTTGTTTTAATTTAATAATACCAAGGCAAGATCAAACAGGACAGTATGGTATCTTTTTCATTTTTGCTTTTTACTTGTAATTGTCGAGATTAGCTTTTACATTATTTTTTATTTCATGTTTGTCACGCATAAAATAATTCCGAAATAATTGGGAAAATTTGTTTTTACCCCTTTTTGGTATGTATATGATCAGATCGATCCATTTTTCCAACTTTTGAAATGATTCTTTTTGACCTGCTCAATAAAAGAAATTTTGCGAGTTTCAATACACATAAGGCAGTATTGACAAGAAATAGTTAATGTCAGAATCTCCACATGATGGAACAAAACATCGAAAGCCGGGTAGACCCCCATTAGATGAACAAAAAAAGATCAGAAATAATATAATTAGACTTTTCAGAGAAGGTCATTCGGCAGCTTACATAATCCAAGAAGAAGGATATGACAAAGATACTGTCTACAAATATCGCGATGAGTATCTTGCAAATATGCGAGATGAAAATGACAATTCATACAAGACTGAATATGAGACTGAACGACTTCTTCTCAAAATTGAAATCGAAAAATTGATTGACAGACAGAAGAATCGACTGAAGGAAAATGGCAAAGACATCAAAGATTACAGAAAAGATGGCAACATACCGCCAAAAGCTCTGCTGGAGTATGACTTGCGCCTTGTAGAAACATTAACAGATTTGTATGAAAAACGGCAATCATTGTCACTTGTTCCTTCACCTGAAGAGATAATGGCCCATATAATGCGAGGCAGGAAAGATGGTAAGCATTAGTCAAGTAATCTCTGCCACTCGGCGCATGGTGCAGTGGAAACTAGAACAGGAATCTGCATCAGAGCAGGTCGTGATTTCTTTTAATGATCCAATTGAATTTGTCACTGCCACAAGAATCATCAACGGTACGAGTTTTTCATTTGAGGGACGTGAGTATCTCATCCCACTGTATGAAAATGAATCTGAGGAGATTTACATTGTAAAGGGGAGACAGACAGAGATGACAGAATACGCAATCAACTGGCTTTGCTGGAAGTTATTTGCACATCCTGGAACAGTTGGCATCTACGTCACCTCAAGGAGATCACTTCTAAAGAAATTCTCAAGAGACAGGCTCCGCGATAAAACTCTGCGTAATAGCCCTATCATGCAGAAAATTGCCAAGATCAAAAATCATTCCATTGAATCGCAGTACTTTGAGAATGGTTCAATTCTGTATATGGTATCTGGATGGGATGAGTTTGAGCAGGCAAGATCGATTCCGGCAGACTTTATCATAGTTGATGAAGCCCAGTCGCAAGACATTGAACACTTGGATGTAGTACGAGAGACCATGTCACACTCCAAGTTTGGCCTTATGCGCGTCATTGGAACAGGTTCTCTTGAGGGAAGTGATTGGGAGAAGCTCTGCTCCTCTGGAAACTGGATGGAATGGAATGCCACATCAAAGAGTTGGACTGCAAAAAGATCGTCAGACGATGCGCCGACATATTGGTTCCCGCAGACAATTGTGCCATGGATAACTCCAGAAAAGATTGAGAAGAAGAAAAAGAAAATGTCAGAGTACAGGTTCATGACCGAAGTGATGGGAAAATGGTATCATGGAATGGCAAAGCCGTTGCTTGAAAAACACATCAGGTTTTTGTTTGACAGTAGTATGGATTTCACTCGCCCCGAGGATGTGGATCATGACTCCTTGATACTGGCAGGTGTCGATTGGGGCGGTGGTACAAAAGCTTACACTGTTGTCTGGATCTGGCAGGTGATGAATGAGAAATCACCCATATTCAAATTATTGTATGTCACCAAAATAACCGAGACCAGCACGGAAAGACAAGCGGACATGGTCGCTGAGTTAATTGACAAGTACAAGGTTGACAGGGCTGTGATGGATGCAGGAGGCGGTACAAGGCAAGTTGAAAAATTGTCAGCAAAGTATGGTAACAAAATCTACAGGTGCCAATATGGATCCCATCCTGGAGAGCCGTTTGTTGAAGTATCAGGCAAGACTCAGATAGATGTCGACCGAACGTGGATTATTGAGACAATTATTGATTTGATAAAACGGTATGAAACGCTCGATATTGGTGATGTACAACGCATTTGGATACCATCTCGAAATATCGAAAAAGTAGAGTGGCTCATCGATCATTTCGTCTGCATTGAGGGAGAATCAAGAGACACGGGTCATGGCACCTATATTGTATATACTCACCCCGAAGAGGAAAATGATGATGCGCTACATGCATGCTGCTATGCGTATCTTGCCTGGATACTTGAGAAGGGTACGAAATGGTACTGGGAAAGATTTTGACGACAGATTGGTAACTTGTCAAGGCAGAACCTTATCTAGATCCATTTTGTAAAAATCGATCACGATTACAATAGACAAAGACGGTGCAGGAATTGACCATGTCAAGGCGTTTGTAACTGACTTTACTGATGCCATGGGATATTGTGAATTCAAGATACCATTTTTCAAGGAAGGCGTTTCGGTCAAGACTACAGAGATGGTGGTAGGCTCAGTGTACCATGAGGAGCTGGAAAGAATAGAGCGCGAGACTGTAACTCCCATACCGCTAACCAGACAGAAACTAGAAGACAAAAAGGAAGATCTTAGTTTTATGCGAGAAGACGTCAATACGGCATTCATGCGCGAGTTTGACTTGCCAAACGGCAAGGCCAGGCTTACATTGTTTGGAAGGGCTGACAAGGTGCTTCGGGAAAACGAGGTCCTGATAGTATCTGATGACAAGCATACTGCAAATCCTGGCAGGCATGATACCATGACAGAGCCGTACCATGACCAGCTGCTGCAGGTACTCACGTATCTTCACTCTAGGTACAATCTTGGTCCTTTCTTTGGTGGCTTGGCAGAGATTCCGCATGCCAAGAAAATGTACAGGATCAATATCGTGGACAGCAGGACAAAATCAGTTTACAAGACGTATGAAGATGTGGTAAGTAGGAAACATGTTGAGTTGCTTTTCGACTATACTTTGCGGTTTACGCAAAAGTGTTTGGGGTGGGATGAGTTGATGCATCACAACAGCAAGGCAAAGTGCAAGGCATGTGGATATTTTGGTGACTGTTCCAAGGCGCTGAGATGATGATACGTTTGTCTTAGTGATTGTTTACAATACCAAAGAATAGCTTCCTAGAATTCTCAAACTCTTTTGTAGACAAGCGTGCTCCACTCAAATGCATGGTACAGAAAATCGCCGCATTTCCTGATCTAGCAGAATATGCATATAGCCTATCCATCTTGTGAGGTTTTTCTTGTACGATATCAAGTATTTTTTCTTTTTTTAATTTGTGGTATGTTCTAAATCCAATTACTAGAATAATTTTGGGTTTAATCTTCTTTAGAATATCTTTTACTTTAACATAACAAAAATTCTCCATCTCTCTTCTGTCTCTTCCCTTGTGTTTTTTCTTCCATGACTTGACATCCTTGCTTCTAAAAAACAATATTGGAAAAGCTACACTCCCCTCTAAAAGTGTCATGTCACTAGCAAAGAATTTTTTCAAATTTCTTGCCAGTATATAGTCTTTAGTAACATATTCATTTTCTAATGGAAGTGAAAAGTTTCTTTTTTCATAGTCGCTAAGATTTTCTTTGTAAAAATTTTTGGCATTGCCTCCTGGATTATGAGATATTATCAAAAGTTTTGGGCAAGTTTTTACAGGTCCGTAGAAAACCTTGAAGCCTTCCTTTGAAGGATACTTTGATCTCCATTTTTCATATACTTCTTCGGTTAGTTTCTCCGCCCACCTATTGAGATCAGACAACTCTTAGATTTTGTGGTTTACGAATAAAAGGATCTTCATTTAAGGTACTGACTGACAGGATAGGATATGACTTCTCTTACCTTCTATGGTGGAGTAAACGAAATTGGTGGAAACAAAATCCTCCTTGAAGATAAAGATACTAGAGTATTCCTCGATTTCGGCAAGAGCTTTAGCCGTAGAGCCAAGTTCTTTGAAGAATTCATCAATCCTAGAGTTGCAAACGGCATCGAGGATTTTCTACACATGGGACTCTTGCCTGATATCGAGGGCATTTACCGTGATGACTTGATGAAGATGGCAGGACGTAAAATCGTAAAGTCAGATATTGATGCGGTCCTTCTTACACATGCACACTCTGATCACGCCGACTACATCTCATTTTTGCACGAAGATATTCCAGTTTACATGGGAGAGACCTGCCACTTGATTTTGAAAGCACTGGAGGAACGCTCCAACAGAGAGATAGAAAGGGAAATCCTAAGCTACAAGCCAAGGCCTTACAACAGAAAGGATGAGCCTATTGAGAGAAAGATAAACACGTTTCGGACAGGGGACAAGTTCAAGATTGGTTCACTTGAGGTAGAGCCGATTCATGTTGACCATTCAGTTCCTGGCGCCTATGGCTTTATCATTTACACATCAGAAGGTCCAGTTGCGTATACTGGTGATATCAGGTTGCATGGTACCAATTCCCAGATGACAAGAGACTTTATTCAAAAAGCAAAGGAGGTAAAGCCAATTGCGTTGATTGCAGAAGGGACTCGCATCAACGATGAGGAGAAACAGGAGAGCGAGGAAAAAGTCTACAAGGATTCTAGCAAGATAGTTTCTGAAACAGACAGGCTGGTCCTGGCAGACTTTAATTTCAAGGACATGGACAGACTGCGTACATTTTATAACATTGCAAAAGAAAATGGGAGAAAGTTTGTGGTCAAGCTAAACGATGCATATTTTTTGAAATGGCTATCGCAGGACCCAAAGCTGAATATTCCAAAACTTGATGACGAGGATATAGTAATCTATGTTCCAAAGAAAAAAAGTGGGACGTACTCTGACTCTGACTACAAGGGAAAGGAGGGACAGTTTGTTGACCGCAACAATGCCTGGACTGCAGAGCAGATAGGGGCAAGGGAGAGCAAGGTGCTGTGCGCAATAGGATTTTTCAGCTTTACCGCATTAATTGACATAAAACCGGATCCCGGTGCGGTGTACATCCACTCTGCTTCGGAGCCGTATAACGAGGAGCAGGAACTCGATGTCAAGCGTATTGACAACTGGGTTGACCACTTTGGGATGAACAAGTTCCAGAGTCACTGTTCTGGACATGCCAGAGGAAAGGACCTTCTTGAGGCTGTAAAGGAGATTGAAGCCAAGACACTCTATCCTGTACATACGGAGCATCCAGAACTGTACAAGAAAATCTCAAAGAACATAGTTCTGATTAAAGAATCTGTAAAATACGAGATATAGAGGAGTGTTGTGGTAAATCCAGAAAACAGATGATCTGCTATTGATACTAGCGATCCAAGATTATTTGCAACTTGATCTAGATGCAAATACAACTCCGAGTCAAATTTAACTACTAGTCTTGAAGCTTTCAAACTGTGCTCAATCGAGTGTATTTTGATACGTGGCTATTAGCTGGTCTGGTTGCAAAAAAATCTTCTGAGAGATCGGATATGAAAGCCATGTTAAGCAAGATGAGACATGGTTACGAAATTGTTGTTCCCCAAGTTGCATTAGGTGAAGTATTTGCTATTATAATGAAGAAGAACGAGAATAAAGCTGATGTACAGAAAAGACTTACGGATCTTTGTGATGATTTATACAATGTGGCAGATCCACAGACTTGTTTTCCTCCTCCTACTACAGAAATTTTTCAATTTGCAAGAGATTTGACTACAGGAGATTCACAAATAAAGAATATGGATGCATTGATAGCTTCTCATGCTTTAACTGATCCAAAATCAACTCGCCTAATTACTGCTGATAAAAATCTCTTGAACTCTACAGTTGTGAGAAAAATAGAATCGGATCTTAGGGATGATGGTAAAAGAGCAGTGGAATTAACTATTAGCGATGGATTAGGACGACACTAATTTAGCAGATTTGAGGTCTTTGAATACTTTTTTGATATAATCAAGACTATAGTCGCATTTTATACATTCAACATGTTTGACTAGCTCGTTTTCATTATCGAATCTACTTTCCTGTTCTAACAAAGTAGTGGCAATCTCTAACCAGTCTGTATCCTTAGACTTGACTAGATTTGTGAAATTTACCACATCAAATGATTTTGGTAATGGTTCCTTTGCTTCTTTTTCATATACTTTGGGATTTTCTGCAAGTTCATAATACTTTACTGCTAGACTTGGAGAATAAGGCCCTCGTTTGTACATGCTATGGCCATATCCAAGGTCAAGCCCATAGAATTTTGCCAAGAATACATATTTCTGTATCTTTAATCGGTTTAGAAAGTTCTCTTCAGTATCACCTAAAACGTCAAACGTGAGTAGGTTCTTGTTTTCAAGGAATTTTACGAATGGACTAATATTAGATCTGTTCATGCCTGATAGGCTCAGTTTGTTCAAGTGATCTATTATTCTTTACTCGTTATTATCAATAATACTTTGGTCTACTTCGTATAGCTTCTATCTCATTATTCGAGGTCTCAAGAAAGCATTTTTGACATACTAGAGCTCTTTACCTATTTTATACTATCTTCAACAATTTTCCGTTCTGCTTCATCTAATCCATAGATTTTGTAAACCAACTCATCTATCTCAGTATCAACTTTGTTGATTTCCTCTTCTACTTTTGCTCTTTCATTTGTGTTTTTATCTCCCATTTCATTTATGCGTTGATTAAGAGAAAGCATTTTTTCAACAAGTTGGTTTATTTCTTCTTTCTGATGCTCGGATGATTTTTTTATTGGAACCTGCGATACATAAACAGGTTTTTGTTCAATATATCCTCCTTGTCGTTCCGCGGATATAGATTTCAAGAAATATGTCATTAGCTTGGAATTTAGTATGCCAAGTACATATTTGGAATTAGTTGACAAAATACATGCAGGTGCATTAACATAAAATCTGTATTTTTCATCAAGTGTAAACGAAGACCTCTTTGTGAGATTTCCCCAGATAATCTTTGGCTTGTCGAATGAATCATAATATGCACACGCCCTAAGTTCGTACCAATAATCTCCTTTATCCCATCTCTTTTCTAATGCTTCTTGAAAATTAGACAGGTGTTTGAAAATCTCTGGATATTTGTGTATGTCAACGCCAATCTTAGTAAGAATAATGTGATTTTTCTTTGATTTTATTGCATAGCGCTTTATTTCTGCACCAGTCAAAAATGGTTTTATCAGATCAGAATTTTTTGGGTTGGCACGTATTATTTCCTCATTTATTCCTTCATCAATTAGAAATGCTTCATTCAGTCC